>CAYXMC010000180.1:0-4217 GCA_964466095.1 uncultured Methylophilaceae bacterium
TGATCACAGGCCTTGATAGCGGCGGGCAGGTAGTAACCTTCATCCTCACTGATCGCATTCTCGCCATTGGCATGGGCGTGCCGCAGCAGGTTGCGCGCTTTTTCTGCAGTCATCTCGCGCAGTAGCTCTCCGCGCAGGTTGTGTACGCCACTGGCATCCATCAGAAAGATCAGCTTATCAGCATCCAAGGCAATCGCTGTGCTGACAGCGACATCTTCCAGACTCAGGTTAAATGCCTCGCCAGTTGGCGAATATCCGAGCGGTGAAAGCAGTACCATTTCACCGTCATCGAGCCGTTTTTGTATGCCGATGGCGTCAACCTTGCGCACTTCCCCGGTATGCTGCAAATCCACGCCATCACGCACGCCCAAGGGCTTGGCGGTGACAAAATTGCCGCTGGCGATACGGATATCCGAGCCTGCCATGGGTGAATTGACCAACCCCATAGAAAGCAGTGATTCGATCTCAACGCGTATTGCGCCGTTGGCTTCTTTTACCGCTTCCATGGCGGCATCGTCGGTGACACGTAGGCCGTTGACGAATTGGGTTTCCAGCTTTGACTTTCTTAGACGAGATTCGATTTGCGGACGCGAACCGTGTACGAGTACCAGCCTTACTTCGAGGCTGGCGAGCAAGTTGAGATCGTGTGATAGCGCAACAAACTGGCCCTCATCAACTACTTCGCCACCAAAGGCGATGACAAAGGTGCGACCGCCAAAGGCATGGATATAGGGTGCGACAGAGCGAAACCAGCTGACAAACTCCTGCGGTTTTTGCAGTGTGAAATTAGTATGGTTGCTAGTGGTTTTGGTTGTCTCGGTTTGTGCATACAGAAACGCTGGCGTGCAGTTGAGTGCTGTACACAGCTTACGCAGCATGGCTTCGGATACGCCTTGTGTGCCACGCTCAATGCGTGACAAGTTGCCACTATCGGTGCCAATTTGCTGTGCCAGCGTTTGCAGTGTCAATCCCTGCTGTTTGCGCTGGTTCCGGATAGCTGTGCCTAAAGACATATCAATATCTCAAATAATTTGCGTAATATGCAAATTATAAAAAATATTTGCATTAAATGCAATTTAAGTGCGAGTTTGCTGTGGGTTTAGGTGAAGTCGCCCCAAAGCGTCTGCATTGCTGCGATGGCGGCAAGGGGTGCAGTCTCTGTGCGCAAGACCCGATTTCCAAGCCTGACTGACGTAAAGCCGTGAGTGCTTGCTAACGATACTTCATCATCTGTCAGCCCTCCTTCTGCACCTATCAGCAGGCAGATGGTGCCTTGCGGTTTTCCCAGTTGTTGCAGGTTCTGTTCGGCGTAAGGCGAAAGCGTGATACGGCAGGCGTGTGCTGGTGCAGTGCTCAGCCAGTTGGCCAGTGTTTGTGGCGCAGCCACTTGCGGAATGATGGCGCGGCCCGATTGTTCACATGCCGAGATGACGATGTTCTGCCAATGTTCACGGCGTTTCTCGGCGCGTTCACCAGTGAGCTTGACCACGCTGCGTTGTGTGGAAATAGGCTGAATCTCGGTGACCCCCATCTCTACTGCCTTCTGGATCGTAAAGTCCATTCGGTCACCTGAAGAAATGCCTTGTAACAGGGTGATCTGCAAGGGTGATTCATTAGTGAGGCTCAGGCGATCCTTGACCTTGGCGCTGACTTCGTTTTTTTTGATAAAAGTGAATTCCACCGGGTAATCGTAACCGTCGCCATTGAACAGGGTGGCTTCATCACCCACTTGCATGCGTAAAACCTTGACGGCATGGGTTGCTGCATTTTCCGGCAGGTTGACGATAGCACCGGGCGCAAGTTTGGCTGGGCAGTAAAAGCGGGAGCGGGACATGGGCTAAGCCGAGAATGTTAGAATCAACACTATTGTATTGGATGGAGAACATGATGGTAAGTCTGACAACCCCGGTTTGTGATTTTGGCTGGCCTGCGCCGGATTTTCGTTTGCCCGGAGTCGATGGAAAAGCTTGGAGTCTGGCTGATGTGCAGGGTAAAAACGGCACGCTGGTGATGTTCATCTGCAATCATTGTCCTTATGTGAAGGCTATACGTCCGCGCCTGGTGGCAGATTTGCTTGAACTGAAAGCACTGGGGGTGAATGCGGTGGCTATCATGTCTAACGACCCTGCCGATTATCCAGAAGACAGTTTTGAGAGTATGCAGGCGGTAGCAAAGGAGTTCGATTTTCCGTTCCCTTATCTGTTCGATGAATCTCAGGAGGTTGCCAAGCGGTACGGCGCAATCTGTACGCCCGACTTCTTCGGGTTCAACGACAAGCTGGAATTGCAATATCGTGGGCGATTCGATGAATCACGCAAAGACACGGCCCCGGAAAGTACTCGTGATCTTTTTTATGGAATGAAGCTGGTCGCTGAAACTGGACGCGGCCCCTCAGAGCAGGTACCGAGTATTGGTTGTTCTATCAAGTGGCGCGAGCAGGATTAATTGCAGTATGGGTCTAAATTAATCAGTTGCTTTTCCGATATGTAGTCAAGGGCTGTTTGTTCATACTGAACGTCTGCCCAGACCACTTGATTGATTGAGACCTCTGCACAATTGCTGAATGAAAATACCACAAACGTATTAGCCAAACTTATAGAGTTGACGAGTGAACGCGATGTCAGCTCGCTAGAGATCGTGCTCGCGCAGACACTGTTTGAGTTAGTGGCTTCTGAGGCTGTCGTTATCTATCGCATTGTTGATTTGGAGAAACAACAGTTTTCTGCGCGATTGATGGGGGAGTCTCTCTCTGATGAGCAGATTCCCCCTGCATTGGCTACAAAATTGCTGGCTTGCCTGAATACTGGTCATCATATGGTTTGCGAAGAAGATGCAAGCCATCGCCTGCTGCTTTATCCACTCATGAGCTATAAAAATGGCCCGGTGGCTGTCATCGCCGTGCATACTACAGACCAGAGTGAATCTATGCACACGGTCACCAGCATGCTGCTGCAGATATACCAGAATTTTATTTCCCTGATTAACGACAACGAGCGAGACACGCTTACCGGCCTGCTTAATCGGAAGACTTTCGAGCTCAAGATCGGCAAGATCATGGCCCAGATACAAAGCCAGAACCAGCGCATGACGGATAGCCCTTATCAGCGTTATTTTCTGGCGATTTTCGATATCGATCACTTCAAGCGTGTGAACGATGATTTTGGCCACCTGATTGGTGATGAGGTGTTGTTGCTTTTCTCGCGTATGCTTTCGAGCTCGTTTCGCGATAAAGACATGATCTTTCGTTTTGGCGGAGAAGAGTTTGTTGCGGTGTTCGATTGCCCGGATATGGAACAAATGCAGCAGGTGCTAGACCGTTTTCGCGAAAAGGTCATGCAAAACCCGTTTCCTCAGGTCGGGCGCATCACCATCAGTATCGGCTACAGCGAGATACAGCCTTTTGACAATGCCTCACTCATTATTGACCGCGCTGATACGGCACTTTATTACTCCAAGAACAATGGACGTAATCAAGTACATCATTATGAGGCGCTGATTGCTGACGGTCTGCTGAGTGTCAATAAGATAGAGGGTGAAGTCGAGTTTTTCTAAGGCTGTTTAGCCGCGCCCAATGCCTGCTCAAGGCCTTCTTGCAGCCTGTTGGACTTGCCCAAAAAGGCCAACTAAGCAATAATTCAATACTAACCTCCTATAAAACCAATAACACAATGCTTGAAGTTTGCATTCCTGTATTTGAGGAGGAATTCCTGAGAATTTAATGGTGTTTATCCCTTGCCGCTATTCGCGAGGGCGAGACAGCTTTTACGCTTTACGTAGATTGATTTACTGATAGGGAGATTCAAATGGCAACTCGTGCAGACTTATGTAACGCCATCCGCGCGTTATCAATGGATGCAGTACAAAAGGCAAACTCCGGCCACCCAGGCGCACCTATGGGCATGGCTGAAATTGCAGAAGTATTGTGGAATCACAACCTGAGCCACAACCCAAGCAACCCGCAATGGGCTAACCGCGACCGTTTTGTACTGTCTAACGGCCACGGCTCAATGCTGATCTACTCCCTGCTGCACCTGACCGGCTACGACGTGACCATTGATGACATCAAGACTTTCCGTCAGCTACATTCCAAGTGCGCAGGCCACCCTGAATACGGCTATGCTCCAGGCGTAGAAACCACTACTGGTCCACTGGGCCAAGGTATCGCTAATGGTGTTGGTTTTGCGATGGCTGAAAAACTGCTGGCGAATCAGTTCAAC
>CAYXMC010000181.1:0-4216 GCA_964466095.1 uncultured Methylophilaceae bacterium
CAACGATACGATTTACCACGCGATAGAGCCAACCTGTGCCTTCACGGCAGGGAGTGCATTGACCACAGGATTCTTCATAGAAAAAATAGGAAAGGCGTTTTAATGCCTTTACCATGCAGGTGGTTTCATCCATGACGATCATTGAGCCAGCACCTAGACTAGAACCAGCCTTGGAAAGACCATCGTAATCCATCGTAGCACCCATAATGGCAGCAGCAGGCATGACTGCGGTAGAAGGCCCACCTGGAATTACAGCCTTGAGTTGCCGACCTTTCCAAATACCACCTGCCATCTCTAAGAGCTCAGTAAACGGTATGCCCATCCGGACTTCATAATTGCCAGGCTTTTCAACATGGCCAGATACAGAAAAAATCTTGCTTCCGCCAGAATTAGCCACGCCCAGATCTTGGAAAGCCTGACCACCATGTTGCAATATCCATGGAATGGAAGCATAAGACTCTGTGTTATTGACGTTGGTTGGTTTACCAAATACACCATAACTGGCAGGGAACGGCGGCTTGAATCTTGGCTGGCCTTTCTTGCCCTCAATTGACTCGATCAGTGCAGTTTCTTCGCCACAGATATAGGCGCCGTAGCCGTGCACAGCATAAAGATCAAAACTGAAATCAGTACCAAACAGATTCTGGCCTATGTAGCCAGCCTTACGAGCTTCATCCAGCGCGGCTTCAAAAATCTCATAGTCCTGCCAGATTTCACCATGAATGTAGTTGTACCCCACCCTAGCACCCAATGTATAAGCGGCAATTGCCATGCCTTCGATCAATTGGTGCGGGTTATAGCGAATGATGTCCCTGTCTTTAAATGTACCTGGCTCGCCCTCGTCAGTGTTGCAAACTAGATACTTGGTGCCATCGTAGTAGCGTGGCATGAAACTCCACTTCAAACCAGTTGGGAAACCAGCACCACCGCGACCACGCAAGCCTGACAGTTTCACCTGACTGATAATCTCTGTGGCTTTGACTTTTTCAGTAACAATTCGCTTTAACTGGGCATAGCCGCCAAGCTTAAGATAAGTATCTAAACTACGGGGATTAGGTTCGGCAATGGTACGTAAAGTTACCAGCGTTTCCTTGGGATGCGGACTCAATATTAGGGCGCTCATTATTCAAGCCCTTTCAGGATTTCATCCACTTTTTGGGGCGTCAGGTATTCGTACATCTCTCTATTGTTGACATGGAACAATGGCGCGCCACCACAGCAACCCATGCACTCACCTTCTTTAAGTGTGAATTTACCGTCAGCTGTCGTTTCGTTGAAACCTATTCCCAGACATTTTTGCAGATGGTCAACAATCACGTCCGAGTCACGCAACATACAGGAGATATTAGTACAGACAGTAATCTTATACTTACCCACTGGCTCCAGTTCATACATATTGTAGAAGCTGGCCACCTCCAGTGCGGCAATCGCTGGGATCCCAAGGTATTCAGCTACATACTCGATCAGGTCTTTTGACAGCCAACCCTTTTCGGTTTGGGCGATACGCAGCGCAGACATCACAGCGGCCTGCCTTTTGTCTGCTGGATATTTGGTCAGTTCGCGCTCAATTTGCGCTAGGGATTCTTGGGATAACATGTTTTGCCAGTCTACTTTTCAATCTCGCCAGTTATCTATCGATCTCACCGAACACGATGTCCTGAGTACCAATAATCGCCACTAGGTCAGCAATCATATGTCCACGCGTCATTTCATCAAGCGCAGCCAAGTGCGGGAAACCGGGGGCGCGAATCTTCAATCGGTATGGTTTGTTTGCTCCATCGGAAATCATATAGATACCAAACTCGCCCTTGGGGTGTTCAACCGCAGCATAAGCTTCACCGGCGGGCACGTGGAAGCCTTCCGTAAAGAGCTTGAAATGGTGAATCAAATCTTCCATATCATGCTTCATGCCCTCACGCGGCGGCGGCGCAACCTTATTATTGTCAGTAATGACTGGCCCCGGGTTCTTGCGTAGCCAATCTATACATTGCTTGATGATACGGTTGGATTGCCGCATTTCCTCGACACGTACCAGATAGCGATCGTAGCAATCGCCATTAACACCAACCGGAATATCAAAATCAAGCTTGTCATAGACTTCATACGGCTGCTTTTTGCGCAAATCCCAAGCAAAACCTGACCCGCGAATCATTGGGCCACTCAAGCCAAGTGCAAGAGCACGCTCAGGGCTGACAACACCAATACCAACGGTACGCTGTTTCCAGATACGATTATCTGTTAGCAAGGTCTCATATTCATCGACATAAGCCGGGAAGCGGTTGGTGAAATCCTCAAGAAAATCCAGCAAGGAGCCTTGACGATTCTCGTTCAAGCGTTTGATTTCTGCCTGATTACGAACCTGCGAAGCCTGATATTGCGGCATGCGATCTGGCAAGTCACGATAAACGCCACCTGGACGATAATACGCAGCATGCATACGGGCACCAGAAACCGCCTCATAACAATCGAAGAGATCTTCACGCTCACGGAATGCGTATAGGAATACAGTCATCGCCCCCACATCCAGCGCGTGCGCACCAAGCCACAACAAGTGATTGAGAACGCGTGTAACTTCATCGAACATGACGCGGATGTATTGCGCACGCAAAGGCACATCAATACCCATCAGTTTTTCGATGGCCATGACGTAAGCATGCTCATTGGACATCATGGAAACATAATCCAGACGATCCATATAGGGAACAGATTGCAAATATGTACGGTTCTCTGCAAGCTTTTCGGTAGCACGATGCAAGAGACCGATATGCGGGTCAGCTCGCTGAATGACTTCACCATCCAGCTCCAGTACAAGGCGAAGTACACCGTGGGCAGCAGGGTGCTGCGGACCAAAGTTCATTGTGTAATTACGTATTTCAGCCATGATGGAAACCCTCATCACGAATCACGCGCGGCACGTTATTTCTCAACTCGATAGACACTGGCTGATAAATCACACGTTGCTGATCTGGGTCATAACGCATCTCGACGTTACCTATCATCGGAAAGTCTTTGCGGAAAGGATGGCCGACAAAACCATAATCTGTGAGCAGACGACGCAAATCCGGATGACCTTCAAACATAAGTCCGTAAAGATCGAAAGCTTCACGTTCAAACCAGTTGGCAACAGGCCACAGCTCGACAACGGAAGGCAAGACAGGAAAATCATCATCTGCAGCAAACACGCGCAGACGGATACGATGATTCAAACTAATCGACAGCAGGTGATAGACAACAGCAAAACGCTGACCGGCCCAAACTCCATCACCATAATCTGCGTAATCCACACCACACAAATCAATCAACTGCTCGAATTTAAGACCTTCAGTATCGCGCAAGACCTTACAGACTGAGATCAAATCAGCCGATTTACACTCAATCGTCAATTCATTGAGATCTGTGACCACCTTGCTGAGCTGATGCCCAAGCACCGCACGAACATTCTCAGTTAATTTTTCTAGGCGTATGCTCATGTAAACTCTTAGCGGGCAATAGTATTAGTACGTTTGATCTTGTTCTGAAGCTGAATAATGCCGTAGAGCAATGCTTCAGCAGTAGGCGGGCAACCCGGCACGTATACATCAACCGGAACAATACGATCACATCCACGCACAACAGCATAGGAGTAATGATAATAACCACCGCCGTTGGCACAAGAGCCCATTGAGATAACCCAGCGCGGCTCAGCCATTTGGTCGTACACCTTGCGCAAGGCTGGCGCCATTTTATTGACCAGCGTACCCGCCACAATCATCACATCAGACTGACGCGGGCTGGGGCGGAACACAATACCGAAACGATCAAGGTCATAACGGGCTGCTCCAGCGTGCATCATCTCTACCGCACAGCAAGCCAAACCAAAAGTCATAGGCCAAAGCGAGCCAGTACGGGTGTAATTGATTACCGTATCAAGCGTGGTAGTAACAAAGCCTTTTTCTAGTACACCTTCAATACTCATGACCAGCCCCTATGCTATTCCCACTCAAGGGCACCCTTCATCCATTCATAAACGAAACCGACGACCAAGATGCCCAGAAATACCATCATGGCAATAAAACCAAACAAGCCTATCTCCTGAAGCACAACCGCCCAAGGAAAAAGAAAGGCAATTTCAAGATCAAACAGTATGAATAGGATAGCGACCAGATAGTAACGCACATCAAATTTCATGCGGGCGTCTTCGAAAGCTTCAAAGCCACACTCATAAGGGGAGTTTTTT
>CAYXMC010000182.1:0-4215 GCA_964466095.1 uncultured Methylophilaceae bacterium
AAGGAATGGAAAGACTAGTCTGTGTCAGCGCGCTACGCACATGCGCTGGCATGTCGTCCTTGCCTTCTGCGGTATGGATAAACAGCTTATCGCCATCCGGCACCAGCCGCGCAAAAAAACTTTCCATATCCACTAGCACATCCGGGTCGTAATTCTCGTTAATCAGCAGGCTGGCCGAAGTATGTTGGATATATAGGGTTAACAAGCCGCTTTGCAGCCCGCTACTGTTAGCCCATTGCAATACTTGCGGCGTGATGTCGTACAAACGACGACCATTGGTTTTCAGGCTGATTTTATGGTTGAGTTGGCGCATGACGCATATTCCTTGAAACGATACTGAATTATAACTTGCGTATGTCGAGCTGCTGGTTTGGTTTTAACGCAAGTTCAGCTAAGATGTTGGAAACACCCTGCTTTCCTAGACTTGCAGAGAAAAATCATGCTGTTACGCTATTTCCATCGCGGTGCCGAACCAGCCCACTTCAGCGTCTTGCGCGATGTCCCGCTTTTCTCCGGACTCAGCACTCCGGAAATGCACACTCTGGATGACCTATTGCACCAGCGCAGCTATGTTGCTGACGAAATCATTTTCGATCAGGACGAAGAGGGACAGGCTATTTATTTTGTGCTTTCTGGCAAGGTGCAGATCAGCCGCCATGACCAGCCAGATGCTGTCATCACACTGGAATCTGGCCAGTTTTTCGGTGAACGCGCCCTGCTGGAAGACAACCCACGCGTTGCCAAAGTACGTGCGCAGGAAGATTGTGTACTGGCCGTATTATTTCGAGATGATTTCCTTGGCCTGCTGCAAACCCACCCGCAGATCGCCCAAAAAATTACCGCGCACTGCAGCTTGCGTGATGCCAATCCGCCTTTCCGGATCACCAGCAATCAGACACCATTGCTCGCCAACCTGCGCGAGATTCCGGGTCCGCTCACATGGGTAGGCATTATCGCCGGTACCTGTCTCGCCCTGTTACTCTTTAAAAAGATACTTTGGCTGGGGGTACCCTTCATCCTGGCACTCATTCTCTATTACCTGCTGGCCCCACTCGCCAAGCGCATGGTGCTCTCCGGTTTCAGCAGCCAATTTGCAGCCATCACCCTCAGTGGCGCCTTTCTACTGGGCATAGGGCTGCTGCTTTTGATGTTCTACCCGCTCGCCATTAGCAACGCATCAGCTTGGCAAAATGCGCTGGTACGTTACCTCTCGGGTGGCGCGGTGCTGATGGATCAATTGCTGCAAGGCATGCAGGCCCGATTTGCATTTTTACAGAACGCCCACTTTGGGAATGACATTTATCAGCAATTTCGCGACTTTTCGGATCACTTTTCTGACAAATACCTAGGTGCAATGGTATTCAGCTTCGCCGCTTGGCTGCCATCTTTATTGCTGACACCCGTCATCACATTCTTTCTGCTCAAAGATGGCGCCTATCTACGCAAGATGCTGGGCGGTGCCGTGCCGAATGCTTTTTTTGAGAAAACCTTGTACCTGATGCACGCGGTAGACCGTACGGCGAAACTGTATTTTGTCGGCCTTATTAAAATCACCCTGCTGGACATGCTTCTGATGACACTTGGTCTTTGGCTGATCGGCCTGCCTGCACCGCTGCTATGGGGTGCAATTGTGGCTGTGCTTTGCTGGATTCCCTATCTGGGTCCGATCATAGGCTTCTCTATTGTTGCCATGGTCACAGCCACCGACTTTCCGGGCAATCTCAGCATGATCTACAGCATCATCGGCCTATTTGCAGTAGTACGTGCGCTGGATGACTTTGTCTTCATGCCATTGATCGTTGGCCGCAGCCTGCATATCCATCCGCTTTTAACGGTACTTATGTTTTTGGTGGGGGATGCCATTGCCGGAGTGGCTGGCCTGATGCTGGTAATCCCGCTACTGGGCGTGGTGATGGTGTTAGGAGAAACACTGGAAATCATCCTGACAGATACCAGACTGCAAGCACGCCATAAATTTGCGCAAAAGCTTCGCTGGCGTGCTGCCAACCGCGACCTCAGCCCCAGCTAGGGTACGGACCTACCAGCCCCAGTGATAACCAAAACCCGGGCCGTAGAACGGGGAACGGAAACGCCAATATGGGGAGGGGGTATAACCCCACCATGGGTCGTAATAATGCATGCTACGCATGCGCAGTTCTCGCTTCAGCTTGTCTTCTTCAGCACGCTTCTGTTTCTCGCGCTTGTTGATCTCATCAGCAAAATTGTCACGTAAAGCCTGCTCACGACTTTGGTGTATGTAATCCAGCACTTTTGGGTTCACACCAGCCTTGCTAAGCTCCAGCGCCTGCGAAGGGCTGAGATCATATTGCGAATTGCTGACTTTTATACGGTCTATGATTTCCTCAGGACTGAGGCCATCCTTGGAAAGCTTGATAATCTCATCAAGACTCAGGTTGGGCACGGGTTTCGGCATAATACGCTCCAGCTCCTCCGCCGAGATACGCTGTATGGGTGGCTCTTGTACGCCGTTGGTGGCACAACCGGTCAGCAATACAACCATGCTGCTCAGCATCCAGAAATATAATCTACGCATGCTCTTCTCCTGATTATTCTACTCATGCCATCAACGCATGTGCTGACTGCAGCGTTGACTGATTGGGCATTCATGATAGCGATGATTTGTAGACACCTGAAAATGCCACGGATTCCCTGTATTTATTTACATTCCTCTGCGCATCAAATGCAGCACTGGGGACGGCGCCGTGATTTTTTCATCATAGGGATGAAAGTTTCGCTCATACAGCCCCAGCACCTTGCGCACATAATGACGGGTTTCATTGTAGGGAGGCACCCCTCTATAGCGGTTCACTGCGCCTTCGCCAGCATTGTAACCCGCTACTGCCAGCCGCACGTCTCCCTCATAATACGCCAGTAACCAGCGCAGATAGGCAATACCACCTTTGATATTCTGGGTAGCATCATAGGCATTTTTTACATTGAAGCGGTCAGCCGTTGCCGGGATCAATTGCATCAGCCCCATCGCTGATTTGGAAGATTTTGCCTGTATCTTGAAGTTGGATTCGACACTGATGATAGAAAGAATCAGCTTGGGATCAACCATATACCAATCTGCCAGAGTACCTACCAGATCGACCACCCAGCGCTTACTTTCCGGCAGAGAGGCGATCTGCGCACTGACCATTTGCGGCGCCTTCTCTGGAGGCACAGCATCGATTACACAAGGGGGTAATTCAGTATTGGTGTAATTAATAGTTTCCAGCATGCGCTGGGCCTCGAAATGCCCATGGGCAGAGGCAATAGAGAACAGGGATGCAGCAAGGGCGCGATCCTTGTTCACGCCTTTGCCAAAGGCATATAACATGCCCAGACGATATTGTCCTTCAGCACTGCCAAGGCGGGATGCCTCGCAATAAAGGTTGGCCGCCTGCCAGTCAGCATCCATTAGCTTGGTGTCACCCTCCAAGGCTACTGCTCGCTCCAGCAGATCACGGAGCGCTGGTGGCTCGTTGGCAAACGCCAGTAAATCTCCATCGCTGTAAGCAGCATGCAACAGGGCAGCCTGAGCAGACAACCAGAGCAGCAAGGCCAGCTTTAGCAATGTGCGCATACGACCTTTCCAGAAGTGAATGGGAGTGAGCTATATTCTAGCTCACTCCTTTCGCGGTCAAGCTTTGGTGAACAGCATTTTTCCGCCGCTGTAATCCACATTGATCGTATCTTTGGGCGCAAAATTCCCGGAAAGTATCTCGCGCGCCAATGGATTCTCGATCTCGGACTGGATGGCACGCTTGAGCGGACGTGCCCCATAGACTGGGTCAAAGCCAGCTGCAGCGATCTCGGCCATTGCAGCATCCGTCACTTGCAGCCCCATCTCCATTGCAGCGAGGCGCTTGGAGAGGTTCTGCAACTGGATACCAGCAATCGACTTCACGTGATCCTCACCCAGTGAGTGGAACACTACAACTTCATCAATACGGTTGACGAACTCTGGACGGAAATTGGCTTTTACCTCGCCCATCACGGCCAGCTTCACTACCTGATAATCCTGATCGCTCATGCTTTGTATCATCTGGCTACCAAGGTTGGAGGTCATGATAATGACCGTATTCTTGAAGTCCACGGTACGCCCCTGACCATCGGTCAGGCGGCCATCGTCCAGCACTTGCAACAGCACATTGAATACATCCGGGTGCGCTTTCTCCACCTCATCCAGCAGTATCACGCTGTAAGGCT
>CAYXMC010000183.1:0-4185 GCA_964466095.1 uncultured Methylophilaceae bacterium
TTTACTGATGGCATCTGGGAAAACCACGGTTGCCATATCTCGTCCATCAGCTACAAGCCCAGGACTCTTACGGAAGCTGTGTTGCAGTTCATTCAGTGCAAAGCGTACTGCCGGGTGTACGGCTACTTGCGATGCACCTTTACCCATTTCTTCGGTACGAACGGCTTCGCTGACGATTTGATTATTAAGGTAGATTTCACCATCCTCAAAACGAATATCTAGTTCTGCAGTCATTGCAGCCAGCGCTGGTTCGTCTTGCCAGCTGATATTACGCATAGAGCCAGCGAGAGCTACGATACGATACAACGCCCCAGAGTCCAGATAGTGATAGCCAAGTTTTGCAGCCACTAGCTGGGCAACTGTGCCTTTGCCAGAAGCAGATGGTCCATCAATTGCGATTACCGGGATGGCATTGGTTTGGGTGATTTCTGCAAAGCGCTCGAAGTAATCAGGGAAAGTCTTGGCGACACATTTGGGGTCATTGATGATGACAGGTGTCCCGCTCAGTGCAATCAGTGAGAAGCACATGGCCATACGGTGATCATCATAGGTATCGATTTTAGCGTTGGGGGTCAGCTTTTCCGGCGGTGTGACGCTGATGTAATCGACGCCTTCTTCGACGATAGCCCCCACTTTTCTTAATTCTGTTGCCATCGCGCTCAGGCGGTCTGTTTCTTTAACGCGCCAGCTGGCTATATTGCGCAGCGTGGTGGTGCCATCGGCAAACAGGGCAGCGACTGCCAAAGTCATTGCAGCATCAGGAATGTGGTTACAATCAAGATCTATAGCCTTGAGTCTGCCATTAGGTGCTTGAGACTCAATCCAGTTTTCACCGTAGCTAATTTGTATGCCCATAAGCTGCAGTGCTTCAGCAAATCGGATATCGCCCTGAATACTGTCTTTGCCTATGCCAAGCACCCTTACCGGGCCTTGGGCAATCCCGCCCGCTGCCAGAAAATACGAAGCGGAAGAGGCATCACCCTCTACATATACGACGCCTGGAGACTGGTAGCGGCTATTAGCAGGAATGGTGAAACGTTGCCAACCATCACGCTGAACCCTGACACCAAAACGTGCCATCAGGTTTAGGGTGATTTCGATATAAGGCTTAGAAATCAGCTCGCCAACTACTTCAATGATGAATTCTTGACCGGTCAGTGGTAATGCCATTAGCAACGCAGTCAGGAACTGACTGGACACATCCCCGCGTATCTGGATAGGGGCCGTCGTATTGATGGATGCTGGTGATATTTTGAGTGGAGGGAAGCCTTGATTGCCAAGATATTCAAGCTCGGCACCTGCCTGACGTAACGCGTCGACAAGATCACCAATCGGGCGTTCGTGCATGCGCGGTACGCCGGATAAACTGTAATTTCCACCAGACAAAGCAAGTGCAGCAGTAAGAGGTCGGAATGCAGTACCTGCATTGCCAAGGAAAAGTTCAGCCTGTTTGACCTGGAATACACCAGCTACCCCTTGTACTGTCCAATTATTTTGGCCAGTTTTTTCCAGTTTTACGCCCAAAGTCTTTAATGCATCCAGCATGCGATCCGTATCGTCTGAGGCCAACAGGTCACGAATTTCAGTCGTCCCTGCGGCAAGGGCTGCCAGCAATAACGTGCGGTTTGAGATACTTTTGGATCCGGGGAGAGTAATTTTGCCACTGGCAAGAGAGGCGGGTTTGAGTGCGAGTGATTCCATTACTGAGCGTCTGTCAAAGGAAGATTTTTCTGGTTACCCCAGGTTTGACGGGCATGGCTGGCGCGCTCAAACAAGGCTTGTAAGGCGGTAGCATCGTGGTTTTCTAGCAGTGCTTTCATGCGGCCGATTTCAGCCTGATACGCACTCAGCTCGTTGAGTAATGCCTCACGGTTGGCAAGGCTGATGTCTCGCCACATTTCGGGGGAACTGCCAGCGATGCGCGTGAAATCACGAAAACCACTGGCGGCGAAGTCAAATAGCTGTTTTGCATTGTCTCTGGAGGCTAGCTCGTCGACCAGTGCAAATGCCAGCAAGTGCGGCAAGTGGCTAACAGCAGCAAAAATACCATCATGCTGTGCTGCAGACATTTCGCTCACCTTGGCACCTGTATCCTGCCAAAGCTGACGAACAGCTCGAATAGCGACTGAGCTGGTTTGATGGGTTGGGGTAAGCACAACATTCTTGCCGTCAAACAAATCCGCACGAGCTGCGGTTACGCCGCTTTTTTCGGCACCGGCAATTGGATGACCTGCTATGAACTGACTTGCTTGTTCACCCAATATAGACTCTGCAGCCTTCACGACATCGGTCTTGGTGCTGCCGGCATCGGTAATTACCGTATTGGCATCAAGATGGGGCTTGATTGCATGCAAAATGTTTGGAGTTTGTGCCACCGGTGTGGCAATGACCACAATATCGGCATCTTTCAATGCTTTCGCAATGTCGGTTTCTGCATGGTCAATTACGCCAAGGTTAATTGCGGATTGCAGGTTGTCGGTAGAGCGGCCGATGCCAACGATGTGAGAGGGGCTGCCGGTGCGTCTCAGCGCAAGCGCAAGAGAGCCACCAATCAAACCTACACCAAAGATGACGAGCTTTTTCACCTGAATTTACCTGCTGCAAACCATGCAAAATAAAAAGCGGCATTGTAGCATGGCTCACGCCTGAGACTGAGTGCTGAGCTAGAATGCAAAACGGCGTTTCAGTATGGATTTAATGTCCGATCTGAAACGCCGTTCGCAAGGGAGATGACATTGAATAAGATTTAAACCGATGCAAAAAGTTCAAAACTTATTCAAGTTTACAAATTTATTTGGATAAGTTTTGCCAGTGCCCATCAATTAAGGCTTGTAGAGGTTTGAATTTTTCCTTGTAAGCCATTTTCTGACTTGCTGCTATCCAGTAGCCCAGGTAGAGATAAGGTAAGCCCAATTCCTTGCACCAGGCGCTGAGCCACATAATATTAAAAGTGCCATAGCTTGAGGTTTTGTCGGAGGTCTCGTAAAAGGTGTAGACGGCTGAAATGCCATCACGAATGAAATCAACCACGCTGATCATTTTCAGTATGCCATTTTCGCGGAACTCCACCAGACGGCTCTCCACATTGCTCTGGATCAGAAAGCTGCGGTATTGCTCTTCGGTTTCCCGTTCATGTGAACCATCGTGTCGGGCAACCTGATAATCGCAGTACAGCTTGAAATGATCTTGATGAAATTCCAGCGGTAATACGCTGACGCTTAGGTGCTGGTGTTGTTTGTATGCGCGCTTCTGGCTGCGGTTGGGTTGCGCATCGGCAACAGGCAGGCGTACGGGAATACAGGCATTGCAAGATTCGCAATGTGGACGGTAGACGAACTTTCCACTGCGGCGAAAGCCCATGCCTATCAGGCTGTCATATGTTTTTGCATCCACCAGATATTGCGGGGTGGCAATCAGGGATTGCGCTGCTTTGTTTTCCAGATAGCCGCAACGATAGGGCGTCGTCACATAGAATTGCAGCTTCTGTAAGGGTGGGTCGCCGGGTAGGGTCATTCTTCAATCAGCATGCTTAGTTTGTCGATAAACTCACTTCTTGGAATCTCTCTGGCACCGAAAGTTGCCAGATGTGAAGTTTTCATCTGGCAATCTATCATGCCTGTGCCAGATTCCTGCAAGTAATATACCAAATGTACAAAAGCGAGCTTGGAGGCATCTGTACGGTGATAAAACATCGACTCACCGTAGAACATGCGACCCAGTTTGACTCCATAAAGCCCACCAACCAGCTGATCTTCCATCCAGGTTTCCACGCTCATGGCTTTGCCCATACTGGCAAGAGCGCAATATCCTTGAATGATGGATTCTGTGATCCATGTGCCATTCTGGCCTTTGCGCCCAGTTTCGGCGCAAAGACGCACCACCTGCTCAAATGCAGAATTGAAGCGTATCTCGTAATCCTTCTTTTTCAGTCTTTTCGATAAGGAGCGCGAAACCTTGAGTTCGTGCGGGAACAATACCATGCGCGGGTCCGGACTCCACCAGAGCACAGGGTCGCCAGGGCTGAACCAAGGGAATATTCCCAGCCGATAAGCCGCCAGTAATCTTTCTGCCGATACCTCTGCTCCTATTGCCAGCAGGCCGTTGGGCTCAACCAGCGCATTTTCTACTGGAGGGAATGGGGTGTCGTGCTCCAACGCAGTGACGCGGCCACCTGGCAGCATGTAG
>CAYXMC010000184.1:0-4179 GCA_964466095.1 uncultured Methylophilaceae bacterium
CCCGCTGGCGCCGCAAACCCGGTAGGCTGGCAAAACGGCGCTTACAGCTACTACGGTCTGATCGGACAACCAGCAGCTCCTGACTGGAGCACCTTCACAATCGATTTCGGCTGGGGTTGATATTAATGTAGGTAAGTGGCCCCATCATCATCGACCCGGCCACTGGCGGCCATACATCTGTCAGATTATTGCGGTGAAACTCGTTGCCCACCCTCAGCAGCTGGGTTTCCTTGAGCGGGATAGTAGCTTTAATGCTGTAGCCCAAATCCTTGGCTTTGGTATTCATGGGCATCATGCCCAATTTCTCGGAAGAGAAGAATCCCATCTGATGATTGATGTCCTGCCAGTAAAGTCTTGTATCCAGATCTCCCCATTTGAATTGCTTATTCAAGGACAGGTTGATGGCATCAGACTGATTACCAACCATATCCATGAACTGATTAACGTAGCCTTGGTAGGGGATATCCTGATGGGTGTAGCGCAAGGTAAGCAGCTGATCCTCACCCTTAGCACCCACAGTCAGCGTTTGTGTTCTGCGGTCAAACTGAGTAGAACGCACTTTATCGCCATTGCCATCTTTGTAGCTATTGGCACGATCGATAGTGCCAGTAAGGCCGATACTCAGATTGTCATTGGCGGTAAAAGCGTTAACTGTCGTGCTCAAACCATTATTGTTGCTACGGTAGAAGCTGGAGAAACTGCCGCCATATATCCAGTTCTGGTTTTCGGAGAAACGTGGCGGCTTTGAATTGAGGGTGATAGTTCCAGCGATACTATCTCCGCCCATGCTGACCGGTGTAATACCTGCCATGACTGATGCATCATGCACCAGCGATGGCGCGATATAAGAAAGCGGCGAGTTCATATGATTGCCACAGGCTGAAGTGATCTCCGCCCCATCAACGACAATTCTGATGCGGTCATCATTCATGCCACGTAATGTCGGCAAACTGGAAACACCACCAGACTGGTAAAAGTTCAGTCCCGGTTCATCTGCAAGCAGATAGGCCGCATCCGCGTTATTGAGCAGCTTGGCCGGATCGATCAATTTGGTTTCACGGCTGGCTTTTACTTCAACTTGCGGCAAATTCAACTGATCTGCCGAGTAGGCCGTGGGGGTGCCTAGCAGTATCGCCAGACTAATGATTTTTTTCACAATATTCCCTTTCATGCATGCTAATACGGAGCAAACTCACGTATTTGCGATTCAACAACCATTCAAATTTTCAAACAGTGATGAATGCTGGCGGGGCTTGTGAGAGATATAAACTGAATAAAGATAATTGAAGCTGTGGAGCTTGATAATGCCCTGCATAATGGACAGGCTTGAAGTCAACAAGCGATACCAAGTCTGGAATATTTGCCAATACAACATCATCAGCGTGCAAGCTGCAAAAGGGGCAATGCTCCAGATTGTGCGAGGGCAAGTGCTTCGCCGGTGAGGAATCACCCGAGGGCAGATTTTTGATCCCATTTGCACTACAAATCTGCTGTATAGCTTCCAGCGAGACAGACTTGCGCTCCAGTGCATGAGAAATTGCAGGCGCAAAGCTTGCCAGCAATATTGCTGTAATCGCAACCCAACTGGCTAGCTTGTGACAAAAGCGAAATTTCATATCCGGATTATAGCTGTGTGACTGCAAAGTCTGTTTTGATAATTATCAATTCAACACAAGTCGATTCGGGCGTAAAATCCTAGCCTCATTTTGCTGATACGCTGCATCTATGTTGAATCTCATCACCAGACGTTATCAAAGGCTCAGAAAACAAAGGGCATACAGTCGGCTGGTACTTGAAATCAGCATTATCCTCATCATCAAAATCATGCTGTTATGGCTACTCTGGTATGCCTGTTTTTCGCACCCTATCCCTAAAGACACGCGCCAGTCAGCCGTTACGCGTATCATATTGAATCAACCCAATTAGGTCAGTTTTATGTTGCCATCTGCCGAAGTCGTCGATTTATCCCGTTTACAATTTGGCGCCACTGCGCTCTACCACTTCTTGTTCGTACCGCTAACGTTAGGCATGACCTGGATGCTGGTCATCATGGAATCCGTGTATGTCATGACTGGCAAACAGGTATACAAGGACATGACCCGTTTCTGGGGCAAGCTGTTCGGTATCAATTTCGCCATGGGTGTCACCACTGGCATTACCATGGAATTCCAGTTTGGCACCAACTGGGCTTATTACTCACACTATGTGGGCGATATCTTTGGCGCACCGCTGGCGATCGAAGGCCTGATGGCATTCTTTTTGGAGTCCACCTTCGTCGGCTTGTTCTTCTTCGGCTGGGACAGGCTCAGCAAGAAGCAGCACTTGATCGTGACTTTCCTCGTCGCCATAGGCTCCAACCTCTCGGCTTTATGGATATTGATTGCCAATGGCTGGATGCAGAATCCGGTGGGTGCAGAATTCAATTTTGAAACCATGCGCATGGAAATGACTGATTTCGCAGCATTGATCTTCAACCCAGTTGCTCAGGTCAAGTTTGTGCACACAGTAGCAGCGGGCTACACCACTGCGGCCATGTTCGTACTCGGCATTTCATCATGGTATTTGCTGAAAAAACGCGATGTTGGCTTTGCTCTGCGCTCCATTGCCGTAGCTTCCGGCTTTGGTTTGGCTTCCGTGCTTTCAGTGATCGTGCTCGGTGATGAATCTGGCTACACAACCGGTGAAGTACAAAAAGTGAAACTGGCTGCAGTAGAGGCCGAATGGCATACCGAACCACCACCAGCGGCATTTACTGCTTTCGGCCTGCCTAATCAGGCTGAAGAACGTACCGATTATGCGGTCAAAATTCCATATGTGCTGGGACTGATTGCCACCCGTTCCGTAGATGAGGAAGTCACCGGGCTCATCGACATCAAAAATCAGAATGAGCAGCGTATCCGCAACGGCATGCAGGCTTATGCCGATTTGCAGCGCATCAAGGGTGGTGACAAAAGTGAAGATGCCATTGCCGCATTTGAGAAATCCAAAACCGATCTTGGCTACGGTCTACTGCTGAAGAAATACACGCCGAATGTGACCGATGCCAGCGAGGAACAGATCAAACAAGCTGCGAAAGATACGATCCCTAACGTTTTCACACTGTTCTGGTCATTCCGCGTAATGGTGGCTTGTGGCTTCCTCATGCTGTTTATTTTTGCCATGAGTTTTTATTTCACCGCAAAGCGCACCATAGAAAATCAATCATGGTTATTGCGTCTTGCACTCTATGCGATTCCCGTGCCATGGATTGCTGCGGAAATGGGCTGGATTGTCGCCGAGATGGGGCGCCAGCCATGGACTATTTCCGGCATCTTGCCGACACATTTATCCAGCTCTTCGCTTTCTGCTGGCGACCTCTATTTCAGCCTGGCAGGCTTTATCGGCTTCTATACGTTTTTGCTAATCATCGAGCTGTTCCTGATGTTCAAGTATGCACGCTTGGGGCCATCCAGCCTGCATACCGGCCGATACTATTTTGAAAACGAATATCCAAAAGCAGCACACGCCTGAGAGAATATATGATGAGCTTTATTGATTACGAGACACTGAAAATCATCTGGTGGGTATTTGTCGGCGTACTGTTGATTGGCTTCGCCATCATGGATGGCTTTGACATGGGTGTCACTGCCCTGCTGCCTTTCCTAGGCAAGAATGACGATGAACGCCGAGTCATCATTAACTCCGTCGGCCCGGTATGGGAAGGCAACCAGACCTGGCTGATTACGGCCGGTGGCGCTATTTTCGCAGCCTGGCCATTAGTTTATGCGGCCGCTTTCTCTGGCCTTTATATTGCCCTGCTGCTGGTACTGTTCGCCCTATTCTTCCGGCCAGTCGGTTTTGATTACCGTAGCAAGCTACAAAATCCGCATTGGCGCTGCGCATGGGATTGGGGCTTGTTCATAGGCGGCGCCGTACCGGCCACCATCTTCGGTGTAGCCTTTGGCAACCTGTTGCTAGGGCTGCCATTCCATTACGACGATACGCTACGTTCGTTCTATACCGGCAGTTTCTGGGCACTACTTAACCCGTTTGCACTGCTTTGCGGCCTGGTCAGTTTGAGCATGCTGGTCATGCATGGTGCTATCTATTTGCAACTGCGTACCGATGGTGATGTTCAGCAACGTGCTAGCAAAGCTGCCCTGCTAGCTGGCATAGTATGCGCCACCCTATTTGCCTTAG
>CAYXMC010000185.1:0-4171 GCA_964466095.1 uncultured Methylophilaceae bacterium
GACCAACAGCCAACGCCATCTGCGTGCCAGAGCCCAGCCCGGCGTGCTCAAAAATCGCACCTTTCAGGTTAAAGTGCACCCCACCTTTGATGTTACATGCATGCAAAACTTTCCTGGCAAGAAGTATCGCTCGTTCGCTACCGGGGCCTGATGCTTGAATGTCCGGACCAGCATAAGCAAGCAAGTGGGTAGCCGGCTGATCCAAAGCCAGACCAATACTGCCAAAACGACGACCAAGGCCACCATTAAGGTCAAAGAAGCCCATATGCAATCTGGCTGTCGTGATGACTTCGACACCAACATCGGAATTAAGGGAGTTTGCTGCGGACATGAGGCGAGAAGCACACTACTTGAGATGGCCGCTATTGTAGCCCAGCAGCCCTGTTTTTCATACGAATCTTATGTAAATCTATTGTAATGATAGGGTCGCAAATACCCTGTCACAAGGGGATCCGTTTCCCACTCATACAGAACTAGCGTTTTGAAAAATCGCCGCTAGAAAGTACAATCACATGTATGGAGGTGACTTGGCTGCAAGCGACGCCAAGGCGACCTTGAGCCAAATCCTTGATTCAACCGCCCACCACCTGATTATCATTATTTTGTATGTCATTGAAAACAATAACTTATGCGGCATGCCTAAGTGTCGAGTAAGGGATGGAGAGTAAGAATGTCGAATCACGTCATAGCCTTTGAACAATTGCGTAACACCGATGTGCCTTCTGTCGGTGGCAAAAATGCATCCCTTGGCGAAATGATTAGCCAACTCACAGCCAAAGGCGTACGTGTCCCCACCGGTTTTGCGACAACGGCACAGGCATATCGTGAATTCCTTGCGCAAGGCGGTTTGGACAAGAAGATCAACGCTGAACTGGATGCGTTGAATGTTGATGATGTGGACGCCCTTGCTGCCTGTGGTACCAAGATCCGCCAATGGATCATGGACCAACCGTTCACTCCAGAGCTGGAAGCCGGAATTGCCGCCCACTATAAACGTGTGACTGCCGACATGGGTGATGACGTTAGTTTCGCGGTACGCTCATCCGCAACCGCAGAGGACTTGCCAGACGCATCCTTTGCTGGCCAGCAGGAGTCTTTCCTGAACATTCAGGGTCTCGACAATATCCTGCATGCGATCAAGGAAGTGTTCGCGTCCCTTTACAATGACCGCGCCATTTCTTATCGCGTACACAAAGGTTTTGTGCACGCTGACGTAGCACTTTCTGCCGGTGTTCAGCGCATGTGCCGCAGCGATATCGGTAGTTCAGGCGTAATGTTCACCATCGACACTGAATCCGGTTTCCGCGATGTCGTTTTCATCACCGGGTCTTATGGCTTGGGTGAGACCGTGGTTCAAGGTGCTGTGAATCCTGACGAATACTATGTGCACAAGCCGCTACTAAGCCAAGGCAAGCCAGCCATTGTGCGCCGCACCTTGGGTTCCAAGCGTATCAAGATGGTGTTCAGCGACGTCAAAGCTGCTGGCAAGAGCACTGTCACATTGGATGTTGCCAAGGTTGATAGCGACCGCTACGCCTTGAGCGATCAGGATGTGCTGGAACTGGCCGGTTACGCCATGATTATTGAGCAACATTACGGCCACCCGATGGATATCGAATGGGGCAAGGACGGCACCGATGGCAAGCTGTATATCTTACAAGCACGTCCAGAAACGGTGAAATCCCAATCCGGTAATGTCGTTGAAAAATTCCAACTCAAGGCTCACACGCTTAACGCAATCATCAGCGGTCGCGCAGTCACTCAGAAAATTGGTGTAGGTCCGGTCCGCATCGTCACCGACCCTTCTGAGATGAATACTGTGCAAGCTGGTGACATTCTCGTCGCTGACATGACAGACCCGAACTGGGAGCCAGTGATGAAACGCGCTTCCGCCTTAGTAACCAACCGTGGCGGCCGTACCTGTCACGCTGCGATTATTGCGCGTGAACTCGGCATCCCGGCGATCGTTGGCAGTATGAATGCAACTGAAGTCTTAAAGAACGGCCAGATCGTGACCGTATCCTGTGCCGAAGGCGAGACTGGTGTGGTCTATGATGGTGAGATTGAATACACCGTCACTCAAGAAGCCTCCACCGCCCTGCCACCTGCCCCAATCAAGATCATGATGAATGTGGGCAACCCTGACATGGCGTTCAGCTTCGCTCAGATTCCTAATGCTGGTGTTGGTCTGGCCCGTCTCGAATTCGTCATTAACAACATGATCGGCATCCACCCTAAGGCAATCCTCAACATCAATAAACTGCCTGTTGCCATGCAGAACCAGATTATTGACCGTGCAAAAGGCTACGAAAGCCCCCGCCAGTTCTACATCGACAAGCTGGCAGAAGGTGTTGCCACGATTGGTGCAGCTTTTTATCCGAAACCAGTCATTGCGCGTATGTCTGACTTCAAGTCCAATGAGTACAAGAAGCTGATTGGTGGTGATATCTACGAACCGGATGAAGAGAACCCAATGCTTGGTTTCCGTGGTGCAGCTCGTTACATTGCAGAAGATTTCCGCGATTGTTTCGAATTGGAATGCCTGGCCATGAAAAAGGTACGCGAGCAACTGGGCCTGACCAATATCGAACTGATGATTCCATTTGTACGTACGCTGGAAGAAGCGAAGGCAGTTGTTGAGATTCTAGCTAGCTACGGCCTCAAGCGTGGCGAAAATGGTCTGCGTCTTATCATGATGTGCGAAATCCCTGCCAATGCCCTGCTGGCAGAAGAGTTCCTGCAATACTTCGATGGTTTCTCTATTGGCTCCAACGACTTGACACAGCTGAGCCTCGGTATGGATCGCGACTCCGGCCTAGTGGCTGAAGGCTTCGATGAGCGCAATCCTGCGGTCAAGGTTCTGTTACGTATGGCTATCTCTACTGCAAACCGCCTGGATAAATATGTCGGCATTTGCGGGCAAGGCCCATCCGATCACCCAGACTTCGCCGAATGGCTGGTGCAGGAAGGCATCCAGTCCATATCACTTAACCCGGATAGCGTAGTGAACACCTGGAAGCGTATCACTTCGTAACCTAGCTGGGGCAGGCACATGCAAAAACGCACGGTATTTTTCATTTCGGATGGCACCGGCATCACGGCTCAGTCTTTGGGTCAGTTGTTGGCGCACTTTCCTGATACCAGCTTTACGCAGATTCGCCTGCCTTATACCAACTCCATTCAGAAGGTTCAGGACGCAATCAGCCAAATCAACAAGGCTGGTGATAGCGATGGTGCACGCCCTGTAGTGGTAATGTCTTTGGGCAACCTAGAACTGCGTAATCTGTTAAAGCAGACTGCAGCGTTTTACATCGACCTCTTTTCTGCATTTATTGACCCACTGGGTGAAGAGCTGCAGCAAGAACCATTGACTGGGGCTGGTATTGCCCACAGTGTCATGGGTACCAGCTACCATGAGCGCATGGAGGCCATTAACTTCACGCTGGGGCATGATGATGGTATGACCAATTCAGGCCTCGATGAAGCACAGGTAATCTTGCTGGGCGTATCGCGCTGTGGCAAGACCCCAACCAGCCTCTATCTCGCCATGCAGTTCGGTATCAAGGCAGCCAACTACCCGCTGATTCCAGAAGACTTTGAACGCGGCACACTGCCAGCTATATTGGAAAACTATCCGGAAAAACTGTTTGGCCTGACTATCAGCCCAGATCGCCTGCATTCAGTACGCAGCGAACGCCGTCCTAACAGCTTCTACGCGTCTCTCGATAACTGCAAGCAAGAAATCAAAAAGGCAGAGACCCTGATGCAGCGCGCCGGCGTACGCTGGATTGATTCGACCAGCCGTTCTATTGAAGAGTTATCAACCACCATACTGCAACATTTGCGGCCTGGTAGTAATTAGTCTTAATCAGTATTCATTTATCCAGAAGCGAACCGTTACATATTCAGCTTCAATTCTTTACTAAGGGTTACCAATGGAAAATATTGCTCAACCCATCTCTGCAGAGCAAACCCGCTTCGAGGCAGTGACCTGCCCGGCCTGTGGACTGCTATGCGATGATACGAGTATCAACGTATTGCCTGATGGCAATCTCAAGATCAACAACCCGCTTTGCGGCAAGGCCGTGCAGTTCTTCGAGCGCCCGGTAGTCGCAGCCACTGCACAAATCGCCGGAAAAACGGTAGACCTCACCACTGCAATTGCCAAAGC
>CAYXMC010000186.1:0-4139 GCA_964466095.1 uncultured Methylophilaceae bacterium
CTGAGCCAGGATCAAACTCTTCAGTTTAATTCCTAACTATTACTTTTTACCTCTTGCGAGGTGGTATTTCGCTTCGCTTTATATCTCAAATGAATCTAGGTATTGGATAATTAAATTATCTGTACACTATAGTCATTCGGTATAAGCATTTGTATTCTGAGTTCCTGCCAACCTAAGTTAGCAGCTCCTCCACCACAAACACTCACACCTATCAGTTGTTCATATTGTTAAAGAGCAAATTGCGGTGCAACCTAATGGTTGCGGGGACAGGATTTGAACCTGTGACCTTCGGGTTATGAGCCCGACGAGCTGCCAGACTGCTCCACCCCGCGTCCGCGTCGACGTTTCGTTTAGTGCGTTGCGTCGAGAGGTGAGACTATAGCAAAGCTGAAGTTTTAGTGTCAACACTATTTCAGGATTTTGTTTAGAGAAACCTACCGAGAATCACACCAAAAGCCGGAGTATCTTTTTACAATCAATACACTTAGGTATTAAATAAAATTTCAGATTATTTTTGTGCTTCTATCAAGCTACGCACGGATTCAAGATCAGCTTGTGTATCCACCCCGGCAGCCGGAGTATGTTGAGTAATAGTCACGCTGATTTTATATCCGTGCCACAGCACTCGAAGTTGCTCCAGAGACTCGTACTGCTCAAGCATTGAAGGAGAAAGCTTGGCGTACGACTTAAGGAAGCCTGCATAGTAAGCATATATACCGACATGCTTATAAACCTGCATTTCTGAGGGCACTTCCATATCGGTAGCAAAAGCATCGCGGGCATAAGGAATGGGTGCCCTGCTGAAATACATAGCGTACCCAGCTTGATCCATAACAACTTTTACCACATTAGGGTTAAACATTGATGCTTTGTCATGAATCGGATGGCATGCCGTTGCCATAGAAGCTTGCGGATGTTCAGCAAGGCTTGCTGCAACTTCCTGTATCAGCCGCAATGGAATCAACGGTTCATCTCCCTGCACATTGATGACAGCAACGTCGTCCGACCATCCATACTGATGCACAACCTCAGCGACACGATCAGTACCTGACAGATGATCTTGTCTGGTCATGACGGCCTGATAGCCGTATTGATTAACCACATTGAAAATCTCTTGATGATCGGTGGCAACTACTACCTGCTCAGCACCACTTGATACTGCACGCTCAACCACGTGTATGACCATGGGTTTTCCAGCAATATCCAGCAAAGGCTTGCCTGGCAATCGAGTACTAGCATAACGAGCCGGGATAACCACCTTGAATTTCATGCTTAAATCTCTTCTTCTGCAGGCAGCTTTCTTGCCTCATTTTCGAGCATGACTGGAATGCCATCATTAACCCGGTAGGCCAAGCGACAGGGACTGCAAATCAATTCTTGTCGCTCCTTCTTGTAATGCAAGGCCCCCTTGCAAACTGGGCAGACCAAAATATCCAGTAATTTTATATCCATCTTATTTCCCTAATTTTTTAGTGATCCGCAAAAATAGCTCTTCATCTAGCTCTGCATCAACGGGCAAGTACCACCAATGATCCTTGGCGAATGGAATACATTTTACCGCGTCCTTTTCTGTCATTAATACAATGTCATTTTCAGCAAAATCGAAATCATGGGCTTGATAAGCATAATGATCCGGAAATTCATGTGCAGTAAAGACAAGCCCCAATGCTTGCAAGTGACTAAAGAATTTTTGTGGGTATCCAATACCCGCTACAGCATGCAGCTTTTTGGACGCGAAATGCTCAGCACCAACTTGCCGCTCACTCGATATTCCATGAAAAACCTTTCCGCTTAAGTGCATGACCCAGCAAGCCGCACGTTCAGCGCCACTGGCAACCAGAAAATCCACATGCTGCAATCGACTTGGCAATTCCCTTAATGGTCCAGCCGGTATCAGTAAACCATTACCAAAACCACGAACACCATCAATGACTGCTATTTCAATGTCTCTTTGCAAACGATAGTGCTGCAAGCCATCATCGCTCACGAGCACATCACAATCCGGATATGCCGCAACCAGTTGTTTGGCAACCGCAACTCTATCCCTACCCACAAAGACGGGAACATTCAGTTGCTTGGCCATCAAAAGAGGCTCATCTCCCACCATTGCAGCAGCAGCGTTCGCACGTACCTCCTGAATATTATGTTGAGATTGTCCGTAGCCGCGACTAATAATCCCTGGCCGATAACCGGCCTGCTGCAGACGCCTTACTAGCCAAATCACCAATGGAGTTTTGCCAGTACCGCCTACGGAAATATTGCCAATCACAATGACAGGCACAGGCAACTGGAAAGATTTAAAAATGCCGACGCGGTAAAAAAACTGGCGCAGCATGACAAGCGCCAAAAAAACGCCTGAGATTGGCACTAACAACAAGTGCCATAAACCTATGCGATACCATTGACGCTGAAGCCAATCATGCACAGGTTTTTTCATAAGACTTTAGTGGAATTGTTTTTGGTAGAGCTTGGCGTAATGACCACCAGCAGAAAGCAGTTCAGCATGAGTGCCAGACTCGATGACCTCACCCTGCTCCATCACCAGAATACGGTCTGCATTTTCTATGGTAGAGAGGCGATGCGCAATTACTATTGTTGTGCGGTTACGCATCAATTCATCCAAGGCAGCTTGTACGTGCTGCTCGGATTCCGTGTCCAGTGCAGAGGTAGCTTCATCTAATAGCAGAATAGGCGCATCCTTGAGAATAGCCCGCGCAATCGCCAAGCGCTGACGCTGTCCACCTGACAATCGCACACCCCTGTCACCAATTTCACTTTGCAGGCCTTCCGGCAATTGCTGGATAAAATCCCAAGCATGTGCAGCCTTGGCAGCGGCAATGACCTCCGCCTCACTAGCGTCGCGCAATACTCCGTAGGCAATATTATTGAAAACGGTATCGTTGAAGAGTATGACATCCTGACTCACCATGGCGAACTGCTCGCGCAGGTTACGTAAGGTCAACGCACGTACGTCATAGCCATCCAGCAACAGCAGACCTTCCTGCAACTCATAGAATCTGGGCAGGAGATTCACTAATGTGGTCTTACCCCCGCCTGAGCGACCAACCAAAGCCAGTTTTTCGCCTGGCTTAATAGTGAAATTCAGATTTTTTAGCGCTGCACGCTTGGCATTTTCATAACGGAAACCAACGCCTTTGAACTCGATTTCGCCTTTAGCTCGCTCTAGTTTTTTGTCCCCGTCATCTGGCTCTGTCGGCGCATCCATGATGGCAAACAAACTTTGTGCAGCAGCAAGCCCTACTTGAATATCCTCATTCAAACTGGTCAGACTTTTGATTGGAGCAATCAACATCAACAAGGCACCGATAAAAGCTGCAAATTCGCCAGCAGTGAACTTGCCTGCTGCATAGTAAACCACCATGCCAAGCGCCACTGCCGCCAGCAATTCAATAACCAAGCTATTAAGTCCAGAAGTACGGGTGAGGCGCAGCTGCATGTGGCGATTCTTGCCTACCACAGCAGAAAAACGCTGATATTCATAATCTTCTGCACCAAACACTTTGACCATCCGCTGCCCTGAAATCGATTCTTCAGCCACTTTGGTAATCAGCCCCATAGAATCCTGAACCGCTCGACCGGCAGCCCGAATTTTAGGAGTCATATTTTTCAGGTAGAAGGCCATCAAGGGTACTACGATGGCAAAAATCAAAGTGAGCTGCCAATCCAGATAAATCATATAGCCGATCATACCGATGATAGTGAGGCTATCTCTTACCGCACTGACTGCAGCATTAGTGGAAGCTTTGGCAACTTGTTCAGCATCAAACGTAAGTTTGGATGTGATAATCCCGGTTGAATCAGCATCAAAGAACGTGACAGGCAATGCCATCAAATTACGAAACGCATCCAATCGGAGATTTTCAACCACCCGGCGCGCAACCCAACGCATCGCAAAGCTGGACACAAACCCGGCTATTGCACGAATCGCCAACAGACCGAATAACATCAGAGGCAATACAGCAAGTTTTTCAGAGTCCTGTTTAACGAACCCCTCATCTGTCACCTGCTTGATAGTCGCAAGAAATCCGGTATTGGTAGCTGAAAGCACTACCAAGCCAATAATACTGAGGGCAAATACACGTTTATAGCGCCATGCGTATTTCAGCAGGCGCAGATAA
>CAYXMC010000187.1:0-4125 GCA_964466095.1 uncultured Methylophilaceae bacterium
GAGGTTTGAATTTGATGTTGAGCGCGTACTCACTCCGGGTGCTGTTGTACCCAGACATATTTCACTCTCGCAGTTTTCGACTGAATTCAATTTAAGCAACAGGCTGAGTAGCCAATCACGCATTCCTAAACTGGATTTTCATGCAGGCGAGCGATGGCAGTTGGTAGTCAAGCTTAAACGTCCGCATGGCACAGCCAATCCATATGGTTTTGATTTTGAAGCATGGGCGCTTGAGCGCAACATTAGGGCGACCGGCTATATCCAGAAAAATATGCAAAACCAGCGCTTGCATGATTTTGTCAGTAAGCCCGGTTATTTAGTGGAAAGACTACGCGAGAACACACGTCGGCGCATGCAGGCTGCACTCGCTACGCAACCTTATGCTGGTGTGTTACAGGCATTGGCGATTGGTGATGAGAACGCCATTTCAGCTGAAGATTGGCAGTTGTTCCAGAATACTGGCACCACACACTTAATGAGTATATCTGGCTTGCATATCACCATGCTGTCCGGGCTTGTATTGGGGTTGGTTTATGCTGCTTGGCGAAGGGTGCCAACTTGGGTGCTGAAATTGCCGGCACGTAAAGCGGCAGTATTGGCAGGAGTGGCCACCGCATTTTTGTATGCGATGTTTTCAGGTTTTTCAGTTCCAGCTCAACGCACGCTTTATATGTTGCTGGTATTCGCGCTGGCTATATGGCTAGGGAGGCCAGTTGCCTTCAGGCAAGTCTTAGCTTATGCCTTGCTGCTAGTTGTTTTGCTGGATCCATGGGCAGTGCTGGCAGCAGGTTTCTGGCTGTCATTTGGTGCGGTGGCGATATTGGCATATGCAATGGGGGGCAAGTTGCAGAGGCCGCACTGGCTGGGTGAGGCTGTGCATAGTCAATGGGTGGTGACCATAGGCATGCTACCTTTGTTGCTAGTGCTTTTTCAGCAGGTTTCTGTGATTTCCCCTGTTGCCAATGCGCTGGCGATTCCAATCGTCAGCCTTCTTGTTGTGCCGCTGACGTTGCTGGGGAGTCTGTTGCCAATTGACAGTGCACTTTGGCTGGCGCATGAGTTAATGCGTTTGTGTATGCAGTTCTTGCATTGCTTGGATGACATTCCTGTGAGCACATGGCAGCAGCATGCCCCACCAGTCTGGACATTGCCATTGGCCTTGCTGGGCGTGCTCTGGGTGCTGATGCCTAGGGGCTTTCCTAGCAGGTATCTGGGAGTGACTTTTCTGTTGCCAATGTTATTGATTACGCCAACGGGGCCCGAACATGGTGCGATGAAAGTAACTGTCCTGGATGTTGGGCAAGGGCTTGCTGTGGTTGTAGAAACCAGCCAGCACCAATTGCTTTATGATACTGGGCCACGCTATTCGTCCCAGAGTGATAGTGGTAGCCGCATCATTGTGCCCTTTTTGCGAGGGAAAGGGCTGGCAGCTTTAGATGGTTTGATCGTCAGTCATCATGATACTGACCATAGCGGAGGCATGCGTTCAGTACTAGGACAAGTTCCGGTGCGCTGGCTGGCTGGCTCCTTACCGGCAGGAGCCGAAGAGTTGCAACAGCATCACCAGATTCTCTGCTTTGGAGGCCAGCATTGGGAGTGGGATGGAGTGGAATTTGACATGCTCTATCCGTCATTCGATAGCTACACTGACGATACGCTGAAAGATAATGACCGTAGCTGTGTACTTAAAATCAGTAGCAAACATGGTAGTTTGTTATTGACCGGAGATATTGAGCGCAGGGCGGAAGCAAAAATGCTCGAGACGCTGACTGTGCAGTTATCCAGTGATGTACTTGTGGTGCCACATCATGGCAGCAAAACTTCATCTACCCATGCGTTTGTTGAAGCAGTAAAACCACATGTCGCTATCTTTACTGTTGGCTACCGTAATCGTTTTGGTCATCCAAAAGCCATGGTAGTCGAGCGTTATCGTGATGCAGGCAGTCGATTGTATCGTTCAGATTATGATGGCGCCCTGCTACTCGATTTTTCCAATAACCAGCAGATTAGTATCAGGCGTTGGCGAGATGAGCGTCAACGCTATTGGTCGGAAAAGCCGGTTACGTGGTGATTTTGTCCGTGTGCACTTGCTGAAAACACCGCTGCAATATAAAGTAACGCCACTTTTTGAACATTGAGGAGTTGTCTCGTGTGGGAGATTATTAAAGCGGCTGGCTGGCCAATTTGGCCGCTGATTTTTGCTTCAATCATTGCAGTTGCCATCATTATCGAGCGTGCAATTGCCCTGCGATCCAACGTGGTTGCTCCTGATACATTGCTGCCAGAAGTGCAGAAATGGCTGACCCAAGGCGGTGTTACCAAGGAAACTTGTGCTCGTCTGCAGCAACACTCGCTGCTGGGCGAGATATTTGCAAGTGCGTTGAATAATATTGATTCTTCCCGTGAAGTGATGAAAGAGGCGATAGAAGAATCTGGCCGTGCTGTTACCCACAAACTGGAAAAATATCTTACAACGCTAGGCACGATTGCCACGGTTAGTCCATTACTTGGCTTGCTTGGTACTGTGATCGGTATGGTAGAGCTGTTTGGTGCCTTTACTGCAACAGGCCATGATGTAGCCCAGTTCGCACGCGGTATCTCGGTGGCACTTTATAACACTGCCGGCGGTATTGTGGTGGCTGTACCTGCCATGATTTTCTATCGTTATTTCCGTGGCAAGGTGGATGGCTTGATTCTGGAGATGGAACAGCAAGCCATCAAACTGGTTGAAGTGATTCACGGTGAACGTAAATAATCTAGGCTGACTGACAGGACAAGCTCATGAATTTTCAGCGCGGTAAAAAGCACGAAGATCTGGAAATGAACCTCGTGCCTTTGATTGACGTTCTTCTGGTCATCATCATCTTTCTGGTTGTGAGTGCTACTTTCTCACGTGTCAGCGAACTGCAGATCAACCTGCCTACAGCAGATGCCAACTCGCCACAGGAAAAGCCAGTGATGATTACGGTGGATGTTGATGCTAATGGCCGTTATGTCGTGAATAACACAGACGTGCCAGAAGGCACTGTAGAGGCAATTTCACTGGCGATGCGCAAAGCTGCAGGTAATAGTCCCAAAGAGCCAACTATTGTCATTAATGCAGACGCTAAAAGCACCCATCAGTCTGTCGTAAACGTTATGGAAGCTTCACGTCAGGCTGGCTACACTCATATTACTTTTGCTACTCAGGTTAAATCCTGATTCGGAAATTAGGTTTTAAACAGTCTGCTATCTATGTCAAAAACGCCCTCTAGTAAGGCGCCTCCCCTTTCTGCAATTACCGCAAAAGCAATATACAAGCGCTTGTTGAGATACGCTTGGCGCTATAAATATCTTTTTGCAGTTGGAGTTGTTGCATTGGTGGTTGTGTCTGCCACTAATACCGGTTTTCTTGCCACGATCAAAGAGGTGACTGATGAAGGGTTCGTGAACAAAAACTCACTCAAACTACACCTGTTGCCACTTATCTTATTCGGTTTACTTGCTGTACGAGCGATAGCTGGCTTTATTTCAACTTTAGCAGTCAGAACTATTTCAAAGCGGGTTGTTGAAGATCTCAGGATTGATGGATTCAGAGCCTTAATGCATATGCCGGTCAGTTTTTTTGATGCAAATTCAGCCGGCCTACTTACTTCTAAGCTGACCTACGATGCTGAACAGGTTGCCAAAGCATCAACCAGTGTAGCGATTAGTGCAATCAGGGATAGCTTAACCATTGTTGGTATGGTCGGTTATATGCTTTATCTCGATTGGAAGCTGACGTTAATATTTGCAACGGCAGTTCCATTCATGGCAATTTACCTGCGGAAAAGTACGCCTAAAATAAGAGCTGCTGGGAAAGCGGTAAATGACACTGTCGGTGAAATCACCAAGGCTGCTGAAGAGGCCATTTCTGGTCAGAGAATGGTCAAAATTTTTGACGGGGAAGAGTATGAAGTCAAACGTTTCTCTGATGCAGTGATTAAGAACAGGGTGTTGCATCTCAAGTTTAATCGCCGCGGCCTGCTCAATAGTTTTGTGATTGAAATCCTCGCCGGGTTTGCACTTGGCTTGGTTGTATTTTATGCAACAGGCAGATTTACCGCTGGAGAGTTCGCAGCATTTTTGGGTGCTTTATTGATGTTA
>CAYXMC010000188.1:0-4097 GCA_964466095.1 uncultured Methylophilaceae bacterium
ATCATCGGCTAATCTACCAGCATATCAGCAGCCTGATTGAGAATAATAAGCCTGCTGATATCGTGACTGTAGCTGAGTCACTAGAGCGTAGTGCTGAACTTTCCGCGGTCGGTGGTTTGGCATATTTGGGAGCACTTGCGCAAAATACACCCACAGCCGCCAATATTCGTCGTTACGCCGAGATCGTGCGTGAGCGTGCAGTCATGCGCAGCCTGGTTGAAGTTGGTTCCAGTATCGCTGAAAGTGCATACAATCCGCAGGGCCGCGATGCCCAGCAATTACTGGATGAAGCTGAAGCCAAGATATTTCAGATTGCAGAAGGAGGCAAGCGCAGTTCAGAGGGTTTTGTAGATATTAAAGTGCTGTTGCCGCAAGTTGCTGACCGTATCGATTATCTATATCAACGTGAAAATCAGGGTAACGTCACTGGTGTTGCGACTGGGTTTCATGATCTTGATGAAAAAACATCAGGTTTACAGCCTGGCGATTTAATTATTGTAGCGGGTCGCCCATCCATGGGTAAAACGGCTTTCTCACTGAATATCGCAGAGAACATCGCGCTTGATTCAAATAAAGCAGTTGCAGTTTTTTCCATGGAAATGGGTGCGACTCAGTTAGCAACCCGTATGATAGGCTCCGTTGGTCGACTGGATCAGCACCGCATGCGTAACGGCAATCTGGAAGATGAAGACTGGGTGCGTCTTACAACGGCACTTGGTAAGCTCAATGATGCCCCGGTATTTATTGATGAAGGTGCTGGACTCAGTTCTTTTGATGTGCGGGCACGGGCGCGCCGCTTGCATCGTCAATGCGGTGGATTGGGGTTGATCGTTGTTGACTATTTACAATTAATGACGGGCAGCTCCGGTAAGCAGAGTGAAAATCGCGCTACTGAAATCTCTGAAATTTCCCGTTCTCTAAAGTCTTTGGCAAAAGAGCTGAATGTGCCAGTCATTGCCTTGTCACAGTTGAATCGCGGCCTTGAGCAGCGCACTGACAAACGTCCGGTGATGTCTGATTTGCGTGAATCTGGAGCGATTGAACAAGATGCTGACTTGATTCTGTTCATTTATCGTGATGAGGTCTATAACCCGGACTCGCAGGATAAAGGCACTGCAGAAATCATTATTGCCAAGCAGCGTAACGGCCCGATTGGCCGTGTACGTTTGACATTCATGGGTCAATTCACCCGATTTGAGAATCACGCTTCCGGCAGCGATTATCAGGACCAGTATTAATGCGTCCAATATCGGCGACCATCAATCTCGCTGCGTTTGCTCATAACCTTGAAATTGCCAGAGCTCATGCTCCACAATCAAAAGCCATGGCAGTTATCAAAGCTAATGGGTATGGCCACGGCCTGCTCAATGCTGCATCAGGCTTGAAGGCCGCAGATGGTTTCGCCGTACTTGGTTTGGATGAAGCAATCAAGCTGCGCACTGCGGGCTATAAGCAAACCATTCTGCTGCTAGAGGGTGTTTTTACGAGTGATGAGCTGACTCAAGTCAGTCAGCATGAAATCAGTATCGTGGTGCACAATTATCAGCAAATTCAAATGCTTGAGCAGGTGAATATAAGCAGGCCTGTAGAGGTGTTTGCCAAAATTAACACTGGCATGAACCGGTTGGGGTTCACTTCTGCTGAATACTATTCGGCTATCAAAGCTCTGGAAAACTGCAGAAATGTTGCCAAAATTACGCTGATGACACATTTTGCTACTGCCGATGAGTCGCCAGGTATTGCTGCGGCCTTGCAGGTTTTTAAGTCCCATACGCAATCGCTGAAATATCCAAAATCACTCGCCAATTCAGCAACAATCCTGCGACACTCAGAAGCGCATGCTGATTGGGTTAGGCCTGGCATTATGCTCTATGGTGCAAGTCCCGTGGCCGGTCAATCAGCCAGCAGCTATGGGTTAAAAGCGGCCATGACGTTGGGCAGCGAGATTATTGCTGTGCAGCACCTATCAGCAGGGGAGAGTGTGGGCTATGGCAGAAAATTTACTGCGAGCAACCCAGTTAAAATCGGCGTTGTGGCTTGCGGCTATGCTGATGGCTATCCGCGTCATGCACCAAATGGCACTCCAGTAGCAGTGGATGGCAAACTTACAACCACCGTAGGCAGGGTCTCCATGGATATGCTTTTCGTCGATCTCACTCATATCCCGGATGCGGTGATCGGTAGCAAGGTTGAGTTATGGGGAGGACAAGTACCAGTGGATTCTGTGGCTGAGGCCTCTGGTACGGTTGGGTATGAGCTGCTTTGCGCTGTCATGCCGCGGGTGCCTATGAAAGTCACAAATGGCTAAGGCAAAGACTGTATACAGCTGCACAGAATGTGGCGGCCAATCACCAAAATGGCAAGGCCAATGCCCATCATGCCATTCATGGAACACGCTAGTTGAGACAATTGCTGAGGCTCCATCAGCAAATCGCTATGCATCACTGGCTCAGACTAGTGGCTTGCAAAAACTGGCTGAGGTTGAGGCAGCTGATGTAGAGCGGCAGTCATCCGGTATTGCAGAATTCGACCGTGTGCTCGGTGGTGGCTTGGTTGCTGGGGGTGTGGTTTTGATAGGTGGCGACCCGGGTATCGGTAAATCCACTCTACTATTGCAAACCTTATGTGAAGTTGGAAAATCGCGCAGAGCTATTTATGTAAGTGGCGAGGAGTCTGCACAACAAATCGCTATGCGGGCAAAGCGCTTGGGGCTCGATGCGGGCCCTATAGAATTGCTTGCCGAGATACAGCTGGAAAAGATTCTCTCGATACTGCAAACACACAAGCCCGATATTGCAGTCATTGATTCCATACAAACCGTTTATTCCGAAGCTCTGCAGTCAGCACCAGGGTCTGTTGCGCAAGTGCGGGAATGTTCTGCACAGCTCACTCGGGCCGCCAAACAATTGGGTATTTCCGTGATTCTGGTAGGACATGTGACAAAGGAAGGGTCTTTAGCCGGGCCCAGAGTGCTTGAGCATATTGTAGACACGGTGCTCTATTTTGAAGGCGATCCCAACTCTACCTTTCGCTTGATTCGAGCATTTAAAAATCGTTTTGGCGCAGTAAACGAGTTAGGGGTGTTCGCCATGACAGAACGAGGCTTGCGAGAAGTGAGCAATCCATCGGCTATCTTTCTTTCTCACCACGCACAAGAAGTGTCTGGTTCATGTATTACAGTCACCCAAGAGGGTAGCAGACCTTTACTCGTGGAAATTCAGGCGCTGGTTGATGAGGCGCACGCACCTAACCCTAAAAGACTTTGCGTTGGTTTGGAACAAAACCGCCTTGCGATGTTGCTTGCAGTGCTTCATCGTCACGCAGGCGTGGCTTGCTTTGATCAGGATGTGTTTGTAAATGCAGTGGGTGGCGTAAAGATCAGTGAGCCGGCGGTCGATCTTGCCGTGCTTTTATCAATCGTTTCCTCCTTAAAAAACAAATCACTGGATAATAAACTTATAGTTTTTGGTGAGGTTGGTTTGGCAGGGGAGGTGCGTCCCGTACAACGTGGTCAAGAGCGCTTGAAGGAAGCTGCTAAACTGGGTTTTACCCGAGCAATCGTACCCAAGGCCAATACCCCCAAGCAGGCAATCAAAGGGCTGGAAGTCTTTGCTGTTGAACGGCTAGATCAAGCCTTGAATAAAATGCGCGAAATCTGATTGGCAGGAAAAATTGACCAAGAAACATATCATTTTTGATCTTGACGGCACGCTGATAGATTCATCACCCAGTATTCTGGCAGGCTTTGCCTATGCACTTGATAAGCAAGGTATCAAGCCTATTCGTCCTTTAACTCCAGAAGTGGTCGGACCACCTCTCATGCAAACCCTGACCAATTTGACAGGATCTACGGATGTGGAACTGCTGAAGTCGCTTGCTGAAGACTTCAAGTCACATTACGACACGGAAGGGTATAAGCAAACCATTGTTTTTGATGGCGTACCGGAGATGCTGGCAGGTCTGGTTAATGCTGGAAAGCAGCTTTATATTGCTACCAATAAGAGAATCTACCCAACAAGAAAAATTATTGAATACCTTGGCTGGGAAAGCTTTTTTGCTGGAGTTTATGCGCTGGATTATTTTCAGCCTGCAGCCAA
>CAYXMC010000189.1:0-4091 GCA_964466095.1 uncultured Methylophilaceae bacterium
CGAAAGAGATGCCTATACCAAAGACCACTCGGACCGTGTAGGGCGGCTGGCTGTAGAACTCGGCAGGCATTGCAAGTTGAGCATGGCTGAGTTGGGTCTTTTGCAGCTTTCAGCGGAAATGCATGATGTGGGCAAGATAGGTGTTCCGGATCACGTATTGTTGAAGGATGGGCACCTGAATGCCGAGGAGTGGTACATCATGCGCACACACTCCGAAGTAGGCGAGCGTATCTGCCAGCAGATAGATCATGAACATGCGCCCATTCTGGCTACTGCTGTGCGTCACCACCACGAATCATTTGACGGCACTGGTTACCCAGATGGCTTGGGCGGTGAGGATATACCGCTGAATGCCCGTATTATCTCGATTGTTGATAGTTATGATGCACTTTGCACTACCCGGCCTTATCGTCCGCCGCATAGCCATGAGCAGGCATTGCGCTTGCTGCAGGATGGCCGTCATAAAAAATATGACCCTTACCTGCTGGATGCCTTTCTCAAGCTGATTGCCATCAGCCCCAATCGGGTAGCTTGAGTGGCTGGCAGCTTCAGACCTGCATCAGGGCATCACGTATCTTCAGCTCATCCAGACCTTTGCCTATCAGTACGATACGGCTGATGGGTTCGTCTTCATCCCAGCCTTCCAGCAAGGTGGGTGGGTAGATAGTGCGATGCACGGCATGGATGGCGATGGGGGCCGGTTGGTCTTCGGCATGGATGATGCCTTTCAGCCTTAGTAACTCATCGCCAAAATTCTCGGTTAGCCAGAGTAAAGCTGGTTCCAGTTGCTGCCAGGTCAATGGCTTGGGCATGGCAACGGTGAAACTGCTGATTTCGTCATCGTGCACTTTTTGCGGCAACATGCCGCGCCCGGCTTTTGAGCGGCTGGGTGCGCGCAGCCATTTCTGTGGCTGGGCTTGCTTTTCGCTATCAAACAAACCAACGCCTATCACCAGTTGCGGGTCTATCTCACCGTGGCTGATACGATATTGACTGGCGCCCGGATTCAGCTCTAGCAGTTTGTCGCTGAGGATTTGCAGTTGGTCTTCTGTGGCAAGATCAGTCTTGGTGATGAGCAGTACATCCGCTACGGCGGCCTGTTTGCGCGCTTCCAGCTGTTTTTCCAGTTGTTCCGGGCCGTAAAGGCTATCTATGGTCACGACAACCGCATCCAGACGGTAAGTCGAGTTGATAACAGGCTCGTTGAGCAGGTTGGCCATGATAGGGCCGGGGTCGGCCATGCCGGTGGTTTCGATCACCAGGCGCTTGAATTCAGGGATAGCACCCAGGGCGCGCTTGAAGAAAAGGTCGCGCAGGGTATCGGCCATTTCGTTGGTGAGTGTGCAGCACAGGCAGCCTGAGCTTAGAAGAACCGTATTGTCTGCAATGTGTTCGCTTTCTACAGTACGTGCGAGGATATGATCCAGCCCGGCTTCGCCTAACTCGTTGATGACAACTGCCGTGTCTTTCATGCCAGGGTGGTTGAGCAGCTTGTTGAGCAGCGTAGTTTTGCCAGACCCGAGAAAGCCGGTGAGCAGGGTAACGGGAATTCTATGATCTGTCTTACTCATGCAGTAATTGTTTCTTTCGATTCTTCAATTGCTTGTTCGGAGATTTGCCATGCAGGAAAGGGGTCTTTCAACATGGGCCATGCCAGATTATCCTGATTTAGTGGCGCGTCAGCCAGCAGGCATTCATCAAATCTTTGCCTGAGCATATCCTGATCCATATTGATGCCGATCAACACGATTTCCTGTTGCCTGTCTCCGTAGGGCTGCTGCCAGCGGTTTTTAATCAGGTTCAGTGATTCTTCATCATTCGGCCAGTTTTCGTTAGCTGTTGCTGCCCACCAAAAACCTGCAAAGTCAGTTCTCGTGACCGCGCCTGCTTGTGACCAGCTCAGACATTCGCTAGGCCTGCTGGCTATCCAGAAGTAGCCTTTTGAGCGGATGACCCCCGGCCATTCCTGCTGCATCCAGTGCCACAGCTTTTCTGGATGGAAAGGCATGCGAGCTCTGTAAACAAAGCTTGATATCCCATACTCCTCGGTTTCTGGCGTGTGCTCGCCTCTTAATTCTTTAAGCCATCCGGGGGCGTTAGCAGCTTTTTCAAAATCAAATTTTCCGGTATTGAGGATGGTGTTAACAGGAATGCTCGAAAAACTGGAGCGAATAATCTCGGCGTCTGGATTGAAAGATTTCAGGATGCCTTCCAGTTGATGAATCTCGGCACTCGTCATCAAGTCAGTCTTGTTGAGGACGATGATGTCACAAAACTCGATTTGCTCTATCAGCAAATCTACAACGGTGCGTTCGTCATCCTCGCCCAGATATTCGCCTCTGCTGGAGAGGTAATCGGTACTGCTGTAATCCTTCAGAAAATGATAGCCATCTACTACCGTCACCATGGTATCCAGTTTTGCAATATCGGAGAGGCTGTTTCCTTGTTCATCCCTGAATGTAAATGTCTCTGCAACCGGCATAGGTTCGCTGATGCCGGTTGATTCAATCAACAGGTAGTCAAAGCGATTATCTTTAGCCAGTTTGGTGATCTCTACTAGTAGATCTTCACGCAGTGTGCAGCAAATGCAGCCATTGCTCATTTCTACCAGTTTCTCTTCTGATCTGGATAAATTAGCACCACCTTCCTTGACCAACTGTGCATCTATGTTCACTTCTGACATGTCGTTGACAATCACGGCTACCCGGAGGCCTTCGCGATTATTCAACACATGGTTCAACAAGGTGGTTTTGCCCGCACCTAAAAATCCGGATAAGACGGTGACTGGAAGTTTTTTCATGCTGGGTTTCCTGATTAATGATTGAACAAGCGTTCTTTTCGTTCGTGACGTTCTTGAGCTTCGATGCATAGCGTTGCAGTTGGTCGCGCAAGTAGTCTGGCAATGCCTATTGGCTCACCCGTTTCTTCGCAATATCCGTATTCATCGCGATCAATTTTTTTGATAGCGCTTTCAATTTTCTTGAGAAGCTTGTGCTCGCGGTCTCTGGCTTTTAATTCGAGTGAACGATTTTCTTCTGCGCTCGCACGATCGATTGGGTCTGCATACTCCTCCAAGTCTTTCAGATGTTCTGCAGTGGCATCCAGATTCTGCTTGATCTGAGTCTGCAGCTCTTGCAGTCGCTGACGAAAAAATGCCTTTTGTATGGCATTCATGTAATCGCAGTCAGGCATGCGCAGAATTTCTTGTTCTGTGGGGAAATACATTTTGAAAGGCAATCTCAAAAACGCAACAAAGTTGCATTTTATAGCCTTGTGGTGAATGGATGCAACTATGTTGCAAATTTAGACGCTACACTCTGCGCATCGTCCTTTTATATTGAGTTCGACTGAATCAACGGTAAAATGCTCGGGAATTTGAGCAGGGGGCGTGAGATGCACACCTTCAAGACAAAATACCTTGCCACATGCAGTGCATTTGAAGTGGGCGTGTTGATGCATGGTATTTTTTTGCGATAGCTGAAACCGGCGCGCTCTATCCTGACCCACGATAGCATGCGCCAGACCAACCTCAGTCAACCAGTCCAGTACACGGTAAACGGTAACCCGGTCATACTGGCCATTGAGGCTGAGAGATTGCAGAATTTCCGGGTGGGTGAGTGCATGTTGCGCATTCACCAGTTCATTGAGTACCGCAATGCGGGAAGGAGTAGGGCGATTGCCACTATCCAGTATCAGACGTTCAGCTTGTTCCATAGCCGTTACGTTAACCAGAGAGGCATGCCAGCGTCAACCGCGACAACAGGCCAGACGAAAATTTAATCAGTTTAAGAATTTGCATGAATATTTTTTATGAAGAAGATGGCGGCTTCAAGATTGCCTCCATCATGACAGAAACCGACAGCTCATTGCAGGTGGAATCGGCGAGTGGCAAGCGTTCCAAGATCAAGGCTGCCAATGTGCTGATGAAGTTTGATGGCAGCCTTGCAGGCTTTATGGAAGCCGCTCAACAAGAAGCCGAAACATTGGAAACCGACTTTCTCTGGGAATGCTGTGGAGAGGATGAGTTCGGCTTTGAAGATCTGGCAGCGGAGTACTACGGCGGCAAGCCAAGCCGACAGCAGGCGGCAGCT
>CAYXMC010000190.1:0-3012 GCA_964466095.1 uncultured Methylophilaceae bacterium
GAGTGTTTGGTAGAAGTTTTGCGGTTCTGAGGCATACAAACCAGCGCGCAGATCCATGCTGGATTGATAGCTTGGGTATGGTGTGGATGCGGCTTCAGACGCACTGAACGGGTTATGCGTGGCCTGACTGGCGGTAACCAGATTGGAAACGCCGGTAGGTGTTGCCAGTGCCTTATGCAAGGCGTGAAAGATAAAGCGATGCACGGATTGGCCATCACGAAAGCGTACTTCTGTCTTGGCCGGGTGCACGTTGACATCGACCAGCGTAGGGTCTAATTCAAGAAACAGCACAAACGCCGGGTGGCGGTCATGATGCAACACATCCTGATAGGCCTGACGGATGGCGTGGCTAATGAGCTTGTCGCGTACAAAACGGCCATTCACATAGACATACTGGGTATCGCGGCTATTCCGGTTGAAGGTGGGTTTGGCGGCTATGCCCCACAGGCGCAGCCCAGCGGAACTTTCATCCACGCTGAACGATTCAGCGACGAACTCCTTGCCCAGCACTTCTGCAAAGCGACGTTCAGCCTCACTGGCCGGGTATCGGCTCAATACGCGGCCATTGTGCTGCAGCAGGAATGTGACATCCGGGCGGGAAAGCGCGACTCGGGTGAACGCCTCTTCGCAATGGCCGAACTCGGTGGCTTCTGTTTTCAGGAATTTGCGGCGGGCCGGAGTGTTGAAATAAAGATCAGCGACTTCGACGATGGTGCCGGCATCCAGCGCAGCAGGCTCTATGGGGCTGATACTTGAACCTTCAGAACTAATTTTGAAGGCATGCTTGTGGCCGGATGAACGGCTGATCACCTGCGTTCGGGAGACTGAGGCGATGCTGGCAAGCGCCTCGCCACGGAAGCCAAGGCTGGCGACAGCTTCCAGATCATCCAGTGTGGCGATTTTGCTAGTGGCATGGCGGGTCAACGCCAGCGCAAGGTCGCCCTCTTCTATGCCGCTGCCATTGTCGGCAACACGCAGTTGCTTGACGCCGCCCTGCATGAGCGCAACCTGAATCTCGCTGCTACCGGCATCCAGACTGTTTTCCAGCAGCTCTTTCAAAGCTGAGGCCGGGCGCTCGACTACCTCCCCGGCGGCGATTTGACTGATAAGCTGGTCGGGAAGTAATTGGATTTGCGCCATGCCTGATGAGATGCCGAGGTTAAAATGTCAGCAGGCATTTTAACCGTTAAGCACGGGCTAGCGCCAACCAGACAAGACTATTTTGCCTATGGTACGGCCGCTTTCCAGTTGGGCGTGCGCCCTGCGCAGGTTTTCTGCATTGATGGGGCTTAATACCTCATTCAGCGTAGTTTTCACCATGCCGGCGTCGATCAGGTCGGCCACGCGGTCGAGAATGCGATTTTGCGCATCCATGTCATCCGTGCCGTACATGCTGCGGGTAAACATGAATTCCCAGATAAAACCGGCACTTTTGCTTTTCAATAAGCCGATATCAACCGGCTTGGTAGTTTCGACAATAGAGCAGATCATGCCTTGCGGCTTGATGGCTTCTGCCATTTGCGGGAAATAACTATCGGTATCGTTATTGCACAGGATGTAATCAACCAGGGGATGACCTGCTTCCATCAATTGCGGTTGCAATGGCTGATGATGATTGATGACATGGTCTGCGCCCAGCTGTTTTACCCATTCCATACTCTGCGGACGGGAAGCGGTAGCAATCACATTGAGGCCTGCCACTTTTTTCGCCAGCTGGATGGCAATCGAGCCAACACCACCAGCGCCACCAATAATCAGCAGGCTCTTGCCCTCATTCGCCAATTTATCTTGCGGGATATTCAGGCGATGGAACAGGGCTTCCCATGCGGTAACCGCAGTTAGCGGCAAGGCAGCGGCCTGCTCCGGGCTAAGTGTTTGCGGCTTATGGCCGACGATACGCTCATCTATCAGCTGATACTCGGCATTACAGCCTGGACGGGTCACATCGCCAGCATAGAAAACCGTATCGCCCACCTTGAAAAGGCTACAATCCGGCCCAACCTCGACCACGACCCCAGCAGCATCCCAGCCCAATACCTTGGGCCGGTCTTCAATCTTTTCCTTGGGTTTGCGTATCTTGGTGTCCACTGGGTTGACGGCAATTGCCTGCACTTGCACTAGTAAATCGCGGCCTGTAGCCTGCGGTTTCTCAAGTACGACATCCAGCAATGCATCCGGGTGGTCTATCGGTAAATATCGGGTTAATCCAACAGCTTTCATGATGGATTCCTTTCCTGCATGTATTGAATAAGGAAAAAAGGGCTCACGACTAAAGGGAATAAATGCCGTGAGCCCAGTTGGCAAACTTTCAGCAATCGCTTGAAGCAAAAGCTTTGCTGATGGGGAGGCGAAAAGTTGTGTCTAGCATCGTGTACCTCAGCTTGTTCACAGATTGAATCAAATTATTAGACCAGTCGGCTACTTTTAAGCTAAATAAAAAAGAATGCCCTCAGGCAATCTGCAATTTACTCAAAGTAGCAGCCATGGTGGTTTCCAACGGCTCGCGCGAGCGCTGAACCTTGGTCAGCAAAGTTGCCCCTATCCACATATAGTAGATCTCACGCGTTGTCGCAGCGGCATTGATATCAGCAGACAACTCGCCTTTGCTGATACCCTCTTCCACTAGTTGCGCTAAGCGCGCTATTACCTTGTCCGTTCCCTCTTTCAGCGTCATGCGCATGGCCTCGGAAAGATCGGTCACTTCGGCGCTTAATTTCACCACCAGACACTTGCCCTTGGTGGTCTCGCTGCATTGCGAATCCTGCCAAGTCTGGAAATAAGTGGTAATCCGCTCCCTCACACTGCGTCCATCATCGGCAAGCCTGATCTCAAGCCTCGCTAGATACTCATCAAAATAATATTCCAGGAGCGCATTGCCAAATTGCTCTTTGGATTTGAAATAATGATAGAACGAACCTTTGGGCACACCGGCACTAGTCAGTATCTCGTTCAGTCCAACGGCAGCAAAGCCCTTGCCCAAGATAATTTCTTGGGCGGTATCCAGTATCTGCT
>CAYXMC010000190.1:3022-4073 GCA_964466095.1 uncultured Methylophilaceae bacterium
ATCACTGGTTTTGCTGACTGACTGCTCGTAACCCATATGTGTATTGTCTCAAAAAACTAGACCGATCGTCTAGTAAACTTTCCTGCGCTATTCAATGACTTCAACATCGGTCACAAAATAACGAGTGTCACCAAAGCAACTAGTGGGTATCCCCACGTGTTCTTCATAGGTCAGGCTGACCTTCTTGCCCATAGACTTGTTAATGCGCTCAACCACGGCATCATCATGCACCGTAAAGTTGAATTTCTCGGTCAGCGTGCCCGGCATGGTCACCATAGCAAGCTCACCTTCCCAGGTTTTGCAGACCCAGCCTTTGTTCGAGAATTTCTGCACATAACCTGCCCGCTCACCATCAGAATAAGACCAGCTGAGCACCAGCCAGAGATAAGCCATTGGCAGCACGACTATCAATACTGTCACCAATAACAGCCATTTTGCATACCCTTGTTGTGTGTTCATGAGCTTCCTAGTCTCGTGCGATTTTTGTCTTGGAGAGTGCCGGGTTGCTGGCAAAATATTTCTTGATGCCAGAAAGTATGGATTGCGCCAGCTTTTCTTGGTACGCCTCATCATTGAGCTTGCGCTCTTCTTCCGGGTTACTGATAAATGCAGTTTCAACCAGAATGGATGGAATATCCGGTGATTTCAATACAGCAAAGCCTGCCTGCTCTACGCTGCGCTTATGGAGAGTATTCACCTCGCCGATATGTGAAAGCACATGTTTGCCAAGCTTCAAGCTGTCGTTGATGGTTGCAGTCTGCGATAGATCAAGTAAGGTCTTGGCCAGATATGGGTCCTTGTCATCCAGACTAACGCCACCAATCAAGTCGGACTCGTTTTCCTTTTTTGCCAGATAGCGGGCTGAGGCGCTGGTAGCGCCACGTTCAGACAGTGCGAATACAGAAGAGCCGCGGGCATCAGGACGTACAAAGGCATCAGCATGCACTGATACAAAAAGGTCTGCCTGCATTTTGCGCGCTTTGATGACTCGACCATGGAGCGGAATAAAATAATCACCATCACGTGTGAGGATGCCACGCATATTAGGCTC
>CAYXMC010000191.1:0-4045 GCA_964466095.1 uncultured Methylophilaceae bacterium
GCGCATCAGCATATTCACGGCATCTGGACTAAAACTATGTTTTTCCATGCCATATCGGCGCTCGGTCTGCGCTACAAAATGACGGGCTAGTAGCAGGATATCATTTTCACGCTCACGCAAGGGTGGCATATGCATGGTTAGTACATTTAGACGGTAAAACAAATCAGATCGGAAGCGGCCATCAATCACCATCTGGTGTAAATCTCTGTTGGTGGCTGCAACAAAACGAGCGGGTACGGGACGCTCTTTGGTAGAACCCAGACGCCTTACCATACGCCGCTCGAGCACATTGAGAAGTTTGGCTTGGAGCGTTAAGGGCAACTCCCCAATCTCATCAAGGAACAAAGTGCCGTCTTCTGCGGCCTCAATCAAACCTGCACGCGAACCATGGGCGCTGGTATATGCGCCCTTTTCATTACCAAAAAGTTCGCTTTCTATCAGATCGCCAGGCAATGAAGCACAATCGACATGCACAAAAGGCCTGTCACTGTTCATGCATGAATGGTGCAGCATGCGCGCCGCCACATCCTTGCCTGTGCCAGTTTCTCCGTTAATCAATACGGTAGGCGGCACTGCCCCGGAAATATCCACCAATTGTGAAATACGTTCGATTTGTGTACGAATACTACGCAAAGCGGGGCTATCACCTAGCAACTCTACGCCTTCAGTGGCATGCGAATTACGCTGGCGCGAATAATCCAGATTTTGCTTGAGCTTGCTGGAGTTTTCCGCCTTTTGTACTGTCAGCAAGAGTTCTTCCAGATCGACTGGCTTTTTCAGGTAATCCGTGGCCCCCAATTTCATGGCATTGACAGCATCGCTGACTTCACCATGGGCGGTCATTACGACGACAGCAATACCCTTGGCAACAAACTCCGGGAGTAGATCCAGCCCATTACCATCCGGCAGACGCATATCCAGTAGCGCCATATCCGGCATGAACTGTTTGGCGATGGCAACACCATCGCCTATGGTTTCTGCATGCTCGCACTCATAACCAGCTTTCTGCAGTCGCTTGACGATAGCTCTAGCAAACAGAGCTTCGTCTTCTACCAGTAGCACTCGGACTTTCTGCTTCAGAAAGTCCGATCTGCTACGTTCCTGATCCAAGTCTGTATCATGCATGTATGAGTTTGCTTGCATCTGCTTATAAGGTTAACTTAGTTTGTCTCTACGCTGGATACGTTCTTTGGACCACCGAATTCCCAGCGAAGACCAATCCAGCCTGCACGTGGTGCACCAGGTGCATACAAGGTCTGGCGGTTGGCATCTTCATCCCCGTTGAATGTACCGTTAGGATTGAAGAGTGAAGCGCCAAGCAAGCCGGCACTGCTATATTCTCGGTCGAACACGTTGTTAACCTTGGCAAATACTTGCCAGCCTTTGCCCAGATTGTAGCGGGTATCCAGATTGACAATCGCATAGCCAGCAATTTTTCCATTACCAAAGAAATCAACACCATCAGCACGATGCGCGTTGTTTTCATTGCCACGAGCATACTGGTCGGTGAAGGCAATCACATTAGCGCCCACTGTCCAGTTGGAAGTCACAGAGAATACACCGCGAATCTTGAGTTGATGTTTAGGGATACCGGGAATGCGGTCACCTGACTTGATACGCAGCGTATCGCCTTCACCGTCACCATCGGTATCAATCGCAGCGCTGTTAACTTCAGAGGCGATGCTCTCGGAAGAACGATATCTTGCATCTACCAAGCTGTACCCTACACTCCATGTCAGGCGTGAAGTCACACCGGAAAGAGCAGCTTCGATACCGGTACGGCGAGTTTGACCAAAGTTCTTGAAGTAACCCTGCCCAGCAACACCTGGAGATGCCGCGAACAGAATATCGTCATAGTTGTTGGTAGCATACGCAGCAGTAGACCAACGGACGCCGTTGTCAAACTGACCACGCAGACCCCCTTCATAAGTTTTGGAAACTACTTGATCCAAAGGCGGGTCACCAGCAAACGCATTTGGCAACTTGCATGGATTGGCCGGATTGGCGCAACCAAGCTCAATTGCAGTTGGCGCACGACTTGCCTCGTTATAAGTGGTATAGATTGTCAGGTTCTTGCTAGGCGTGATGTTCAAACCGATCGCAGGATTAAAGCGCTGAAAGGTATGTTTGCCAGTCAGTGAGTCAATATTGCCAGCAGGCACCAAGCCATCAGTATTATCAATCGTAGTGCGGTTATAACGACCAGACAATGTCAGATGCAGCAATTCGCTGATGGAGAACGTATCAGTTGCATAAGCGCTCCAGGTCTTGTTGATACCGCGTAACTTGACCAGACCTTCATCACCAAATACACCGATACCATCAATACCGCGTGTGCCGTTGACCAGACCGTATTCAGTGTTCTGGTTGAAATCAGTACGACCATGGTCATAACCACCGCCAACAATGAACTGGTTCTTGTGGCCCAAGAAATCCTGATTGAAAGTGAACTGACCAGTAGCGCCATAGCTCTTACGCTTGGAGCTGGTGCGGTTCAATGCCCCGCTACAACCCTCTTCGGCATCTTCCGGATCAGCTCCGGCCACACAGTCTGCAGGTGAGAATGCAACCAGATCATCGTTACCGTCACCATTCAAGGTACGAGTCTTGGCATTACGGTAATACACATTACCGCTAAACATGGTCTCATTACTCAACCAGTGACTGCCGTTCAAGCTCAGCAAGGACATAGTGTTCTTGGTCTGGTCAGGACGGGTCTGGATAGAATCGCGACCCAAGGTGCGCAAGAAGCCGTAGGGGGTCAGGCCGTTACCAATCAGGTCATTGTCTGCACCTGTGTAGCTAAGATCAATCTTGGTCGTTTCATTTTGCCAGCCCACTTTACCGAAGGCTTGGCGCACGTCAGTTGGGGAATGATCACGCCAACCATCTTCAGTGAAAGAATTGGCAGAGAAAAAATAATCAACTGATCCATCCTTGGAGACACCTCCATATTCGGCAGAGCCAGCTTTACGCCCCCAAGAACCGGTGTAAGCCTCTATAGCACCACCCTGATGGGTACGCCCACTCTTGGTTTGCAAGGATAAGGCACCGCCAAGTGTGTTCAGACCAAACACAGGGTTAGAACCCGGGATCAAGGACATGTTGGCCAAGGCATTCATTGGGATCAAGTCCCAGTTCACTACATCACCAAATGGCTCGTTGATGCGCACACCGTCATAAAATACGGACAAGCCTTGTGGTGTGCCCAGCAATGGGGAGGCAGAGAAACCACGGAAGGTCACATCCGGTTGATATGGGTTGTTCTGGGTTTCATTGACATTCACGCCAGGCATGTTATTGATCATGAAGTCAGCGATGCTGAGGCTACCCTGCTTGCGCATTTCTTCACCTTTCACTGTCTGCACATTGGCAGGCACTTGCGAAAGTGGAATACCCAGCGATGGCAATGGTGCTGCACTGATCACCTCGATTTTTTGTGTAGTTACGGCATCAGCAGCCTGAGCTGCTGATGCAATTCCCCCGAGTCCAACCAAAGCCAGCACTACCGGCTTCAGACGCGTCAAATTGTTGTTATGCATAAAACTCTCCTGATTGCATCCAAATGTAAATCTTTGTAAATGGAATCAAAATTTATGCCACCACAACAAAGTCAACACAATCCTTTAATAATCATTGTCTTATTATTTATACTGGATACTACATCACAATACTGGTGGTTGTATACAACCAATATATTGGCTGTATACAACCACCAGTTCAGGAAAAATGCCGGCTTAGACGCTTTGAAGTAGTGATTTAGGTGACAGAGCAAGAAAACGCCGCAAGCCCAACCATGCAGCCAGCGGTACCATTGTGCTGGAAACTGCCAGCACTTGAAGACTTAATGGCAAATTAAAGCGATACTCAATAGAGAGCAACTTAACGCTGACACCATAAGCAAGAAGATTGGCAACCAAGATTGCTACCAAACTGGCTATCAGCCCTATGACTAGGAATTCGGACAATGCAGCAAGACTTACCTGTCGTCGTGAGGCCCCAAGTACACGCAGCAATGTGGCCTCACGTATACGGTCATCACGCG
>CAYXMC010000192.1:0-4044 GCA_964466095.1 uncultured Methylophilaceae bacterium
AACTGATGACCTTCGCATTACAAGTGCGCTGCTCTACCAACTGAGCTAACCCGGCGTATTGAATCAGACTCTGAGAATCAAACTCAGAGAATGTTATTTTACCAGCTTTAATGATGGTTTTTTAAGCTTTGTTTTAATTTCTTCTTCTTTTTTACCTGCATCATTATTATCTTGAATTGCTACCTCTTGATTTTCAAGGGAAGTTTCACTCACATCCTCCTCAAAAAACATTCCTTGCCCATTTTCACGAGAAAAAATTCCACGCACAGCATTTATAGGCACATACAAATCCTGTGAAACGCCGCCAAATCTCGCTGAAAATGTAATCGCATCATTCGCAATAAATAAATCTTTAGTGGCTGCATAATTCAGGTTCAACACAATCTCACCATTTTTCACATATGCCATAGGCACACGAGTTTCACGGTTTACCCTAACCAACAAATGAGGCGTCATGCCATTATCGACACACCACTCATGAATGGCTCGGATCATATACGGTTTTGTTGAAATGATTGCAGCCATGCTTAACAACCTATTTTCTCATCGCCTTTTCAGAAGGTGTCATCGCCTCAATATATGCGGGGCGAGAGAATATACGTTCTGCGTATTTAAGTAAAGGTGCAGCCTGTTTTGGCAATTCAATTCCGTAATGCCCCAAGCGCCACAAGAGCGGCGCAATTGCCACATCCAGCATTGAAAACTCATCACCCAAAATGTATTGCTGCTTACTAAAAATAGGCACAATCTGGGTCAGGTTGTCACGAATTGTTGCACGCGCCTTGTCAGCCACCTTTTGATTGCCAGACTCAAGATCCTTGATGTGCGCAAACAACTGCTGCTCAAAATTGTGCAAAAACAAGCGGGCACGAGCACGCATAACCGGGTCAGCTGGCATAAGCTGAGGATGCGGGAATCGCTCATCAATGTATTCATTGATGATGTTAGCCTCTTGCAAAACAAGGTCACGCTCCACCAGCACCGGCACTTCATTATGCGGATTGATGACCGCCAGATCCTCAGGCTTGTTTGCCAGATCAACATCAATGACCTGAAAGTCCATGCCTTTTTCAAAAAGGACGATACGACAGCGGTGGCTATATGGATCTGTGGTACCTGAATAAAGTGTCATCATAATCTTTGATTCCTACTAGCTAAAAAATGAAACGGGAGGCCTGCAGAATGTAGGCCTCCCGCAATAATACGAATAATTAATGTATGTCTTTCCAGTACTCTTTCTTCAAGTAATAAGTGACTACAAACATCACCCCGAGAAAAAGCAGTACCAATAAACCAAGATGCAAGCGCTTGTTCTTGGCAGGCTCTGCCATGAAAGAAAGATAATTCACCAGATCTGCAATCGCCTCATCGTATTCCGCAGGAGACATCTGCCCAGGCTTATCTAGTACCAGCTTATGCTCATGGGTCTTTTCATCGACCTTTAACACTTGCTGACCCTGCAATTGCCAGAGCACATGAGGCATAGCTACCTTGTCATAAATCGTGTTGTTCCAACCGGTTGGGCGTGTATCGTCACGATAAAAACTTCGCAGATAACTATAAAGCCAGTCTACACCACGAGCACGCGCTTCAACCGACAGGTCTGGAGGTGTTGCACCGAACCACTGCTTCGCCTCCTTCTTGTTCATAGCCACCGTCATGGTGTCACCCACCTTTTCAGCAGCGAAGAGCAAGTTAGACTTGATTTGCGTGTCAGTCAGACCTATATCTGCCAGACGATTGTAGCGCATGTAAGCGGCACTATGGCAGTTGAGGCAGTAGTTCACAAACAACTTGGCACCACGTTGCAATGAAGCCTCATTGTTCGGATTGATTGGCGCCGTGTCTAGCTTTACCGATTCATTCGCGTGTGCACTAAACACAACAGATGCCGAGATAATCATCGCACTCAGCGCTAATAGTAATTTCTTCATCATTTCGTGACCCTTTCTGGCACTGGCTTGGTTTTATCTTTCTTGGTGTACCAAGGCATCAAGATGAAGAATGCAAAATAAAGTACCGTAAAGATTCTAGCCACCACTGTTGCACGATCGGCACCACCGACTATCCATGTGCCCGCACCAAACTGACCCCAGACATTGGACGGCTCGGTACCAAGATATCCCAGCACCAAAAAGCTTACGACAAAAATTGCCAACCATTTCTTATACAAGCCACCACGATAACGAATCGACTTGACAGGACTACGGTCCAGCCATGGCAAGAAAGCAAACGCCACTACCGAAAGACCCATTGCTGCCACACCCGGGAATTGCGAATTCAAGATAGGCGGAACAGCTCGCAAAATTGAATAATAAGGCGTGAAATACCAAACTGGGGCGATATGCGGTGGCGTTTTCAACGGATCAGCCGGAATGAAGTTATTTGCCTCAAGGAAATAACCGCCCATTTCAGGCGCAAAGAAGATGATCGCTGAAAACACAATCAAGAATACCGACACACCCACCAGATCCTTTACCGTGTAATACGGATGGAATGGAATACCGTCCAACGGAATATGCGTCTTCGGATCCTTGTTTTTCTTGATCTCAACACCATCAGGATTATTTGACCCAACCTCATGCAAAGCAATTAAGTGCGCAACTACCAAACCTAGCAATACCAAAGGCAGGGCTATCACGTGAAAAGCAAAGAAGCGGTTCAAGGTTGCATCTGACACCATGTAATCGCCACGCAACCACAAGGAAACATCCGGACCAATGAAAGGTATAGATGTAAACAAGTTAATAATCACTTGCGCACCCCAGTACGACATCTGCCCCCATGGCAAGAGATAACCAAAGAAAGCCTCACCCATCAGGCACAGAAAAATACCCACACCAAACAACCAGATCAACTCACGCGGGTTGCGATACGAGCCATAAATCAAGCCACGGAACATGTGCAGATAAACCACCACGAAAAACATGGAAGCACCCGTAGAGTGCATGTAGCGGATTAACCAGCCCCAAGATACATCACGCATGATGTATTCAACCGAAGCAAAAGCCAACTCTGCATCCGGTTTGTAATTCATGGTCAAAAAGATACCAGTGACAATCTGCAGCACCAGCACCAACAAGGCAAGCGACCCAAAAAAATACCAAAAATTAAAATTCTTAGGTGCGTAATACTCAGTGAGATGGGCCTTAACATTCGCCGTAAGCGGAAAACGCTCATCCACCCAACCCATCACTGCTGTTAAATATTTTTGCATATCAAGCTGCTCCATTCGCATCTTCGCCAATCAGCAATACTGAATCACTCAGGTATTTATGCGGCGGAACCACTAAATTGATTGGAGCGGGAGACCCGTTAAACACGCGCCCCGCCAAATCGAACTTGGAACCATGGCATGGACAGAAAAAACCGCCAGTCCATTCTGGCCCCATGTCACCACCGGACTGTAACTTGGGCGAGGGCGAGCATCCAAGGTGAGTACAAATACCCACCAACACCATCAGGTTTGATTTTTCCTGTATTGATCGTGTTGCATTTTTACAGTACTCAGGTTGCTGAGTTGTTACTTCTAACTTGGGATCAGAGAGCTTGTCATCATGCTTGGAGAGTGAAGCCAGCATTTCTTCGTTGCGGTTAATGATCCAGACAGGCTTTCCTCGCCACTCAACTGTAATCATGGCGCCAGATTCTATCTTGCCGACATCCGCCTCCACAGGTGCACCAGCTGCTTTCGCTCTTTCGCTGGGCAACATGCTTGTTACAAACGGCACTGCCACTGCAGCAGCTGCCACCCCACCAACTGCGGTGGTTGCGGCTATTAAAAAGCGCCGCTTACCCTTATCAACTTCTTGATTCGACATTACACGCCCTTAAAATTAATACGTGACCGTATTGATAACATTATTTTTAGTGTGGAATTTTACAGGTTTTGGCATAAAACTAAAACCCGAGCAAGCGCTAATTTAACAAAAATAAAATAAGTTTACTTTCATTAACATTAAACCGGATTATCAATATCTATAAACTCATGGTCAAGCCCAAAAGCTTCTGACAAATATTCTCCCAAGGCCTTGATTCCATAAC
>CAYXMC010000193.1:0-3988 GCA_964466095.1 uncultured Methylophilaceae bacterium
CAGCGAGATTTCTGCTGCATGTACTGTCAGCGAGCCGGCGAGTGCCAGTGTCGCTAGCAGTGATGAGATACCTAAGGTTTTGGTTTTCATTCGATATTTCCTTATCTCTTTACGTAAAGTGGGTTAGAAAGAAACTTGCAGACGTGAGAACAACACACGCTCAGTATCGCGGTCACGGACTGCAGTGAAAGCGCTATCAAACTTGGTTTGTTCGTAAGTGGTCTGCACCTTGAAGAATTTGTTCAGGTACCAATTCACACCAAATGCCCAAGATTCAGCTGACTTTTGAGTAGAGGCTGCGCTGGCGAAAATTGGGCCAGTGCCGCTTTTCCCGCCAAATGCTTTGTCGTCAATGTTCAGCTCGGAGTAGCGTGCTGCCAGTTCCCATGCGCCCCATGTGCCTTTGTCGAGGTCAAATGCGCGCTTAGGTGTAATGCCTTTGAATGAGTTGTCTTCACCTGTCAGGACATAAGTGGCTGCTACTTGCCAGCCATCGTTTTCAATGGTTTCAGAGTTGGCTCCTAGGATGACATCATGCTTGACCTTCGCATATTCGCTGATCAAACCAAATGGTCCGTAGTAGTAGTAAAGTTGTGGGGAGATGCGTGTTTGCTTGCCATCTCCGGTTACACCACCGGCATAGGTGAACAATGCCAGCTGGCCAGGTGTGTTGTAAGTGGGATTAAGGAAGCCATCACGTTTGTAGTCCGATGTACCAGTCGCAACACCAAAGCCCAAGCCAGCCAATAAGTTGTCTTCACCCTTGAATGGTTCGGCAAACAAGCGGACTACGTATTCCTTATCCTTGGACGCTGCACCGCTATCACGGTTGGCTGCGTTGCTACCACCATCGGCTACACCGTCAAATACGCCAGTTGCGTAAGAAAGTTTGCCTTCAAATAGATCACCGTGCAGTTGCACACCAAGATCGCGGTTAGGCAACAATGCGTTGGAAACGTATGAGCGTTCTACAAAACGGAGGTCACCGCCGCTTTGCAAGCGCTCCAAGCTGTATGGCACCTTGAATTTACCGGCTTGTACCTTAAACCATGGCTGGAAGCGCGCATTGATCCAGGCGTCTTGCACGTTGGCCGCGGCTGGGGCGAAGTCTGGCGTAAAGCGGAAGTCATACTTGCCAAACACTGTGCCTTCAAAAGTGGGTCGTACACGGCGCAGCAGGTATTCGTCATCCAGGCGCTCGCCAAAAGCAGTAGGCGTGCTGGCTCCGGCAGTTTGAGCCTTGTCATCGTCACCAAAGAAGGTTCGGCTATCTGCTTGCAGTAAGCCTCGTAATTTGAATTCGAATGCACCATCAGCAGACTTGATACCAAAGCCCTTGTCTCCAGCAACAACTACTGGTGTTTCCTTCTTTTTTGCTGCAGCGGCTTCTTCAGCCAATTCGTTTTTGCGGTCGAGTACGCGGATTTTCTGATCCAAGTCTTGAACCAGAGCGCGCAGCTTTTCCAGCTCGTCGCTATCGTTAGCAAAAGAGGCTTGGCTACCTAACAGAATGCCGCCTGCGATGAGTGCGGAAGTAATACGTTTTAATTTGATTTGCATAGTGAACTCCAATAATTAAGTGGCTTCCGGCAGTCCGGTCAGATCATGTGGTTTTAATCTTTAGTTTCTGGCCGCTGCACTTGCAGTAGGCTTGGATTTTTGAGGTTCCTGATTGAAGCGCACCTTTTCCCGTTTCTCGATCTGGGTGACTCGACCTTCATGTACGGTGATTTCTATGGAACCATAGCGAAGCTCGCTGATTGCGCGGGCAATCTCGTTTAACACTTCGTCTGTCAGTTGAGTGGTGTTAGTCAATGACATGTTTGGCATCCTTAAATCAATCGATGCCGCGCACTTTAGCAATCGTAATTAATAATTAAAAATACTTTGTTTAAATATGAATATAATTAAAAACGATATAAAAGCTTGTGGATGCAAATCAGGGGCGTAAAAAAAGCGCCTAGAGGCGCTTGATAATTAAGGCATTATTTTTATTTGCTGGATTCGTTCTTCCATAGCACATCAGCATGCCCATTCTGCTTGTTGAGGTAGCGGCACGCGACAAACAGAAAATCGGAAAGTCGGTTCAAGTACTGTAGCGAAATGGCAGTGACCGATTCTTCACGATGAAGTCGGTGTAGTTGGCGTTCGGCACGGCGGCAGACAGTGCGTGCCAGATGACAGTAAGCAGCGGCTTTGGAGCCGCCAGGCAGGATAAATTCTTTCAGTGGTTCAAGTTCTTCATTCAGTGAATCCAGAATGGTTTCCAGTTTGGTTACGCGATCCGGTTTTACCATTGCATGGCCAGGGATACAGATCTCACCGCCCAGATCAAATAGATCATGCTGGATATCTGTAAAGTATTCACGCATTTCAGTGGATAAAGACTCTGTCATTAGTATGCCGATCACGGCATTCAACTCGTCTACATCGCCCATGGCCTCTACACGCAAGCTGTCCTTGGCGATACGGCTGCCATCCCCCAGGCCCGTGGTGCCATCGTCGCCGGTTCGCGTGTATATCCTGCTTAATCTGTTTCCCATTGCATATCCTGAATGAATAGTTGATGAATTGTACCTGATGCGTAGACAGACCATGACAGCCTGCAGCCGGTTCAGCTAAACTCTGCCCATTCTTAATTCAATCAATCTCAGTACATAGCCATGGCAAACGATGGACCGATAGGTATATTCGATTCCGGTGTCGGCGGTATTTCAGTGCTTCGCCATATACGGCAGCTTTTGCCAAATGAGCAACTGCTTTATGTGGCTGATTCCCTCTATGCTCCTTATGGCAATAAATCAGTTGAGTTCATCACTGAGCGATCTGAAGCGCTAAGTGATTTTTTACTGGAGAAAGGGGCCAAAGCCCTTGTGGTGGCTTGTAATACGGCGACCGCAGCGGCTGTGGCTTATTTGCGCCAGCATTATCAGGTGCCGATTATTGGTATGGAGCCAGCAGTAAAGCCGGCAGCAGCAGCAACCAAAAGCGGGGTGATTGGCGTACTGGCAACCGTTGGCACATTAAAAAGTGCGCAATTTGCAGCCCTGCTGGAAAGCTATGGACAGAATGTAGAGGTGGTCACGCAAGCGTGCATAGGCTTGGTGGAGTGTGTTGAGCGGGGGGAGCTGCATACTGATAGCACCAGAAATCTAGTGAACGGCTATTTGCAACCATTGCTTGCTGCTGGCGCTGATACGATTGTTCTGGGCTGTACACATTATCCTTTTGTTGCCCCTTTGATTAAAGAAATCGTCGGTAGCGGGGTGACACTGATTGATACCGGAGAAGCTGTAGCTAGGCAATTGCAGCGGCGTTTGAGTGAACATGGATTACTGAATCAATTGCCAGCTAACTCAGAGCTTGGTTTCTGGACGAACAGCCCGGATACCGGGGCAGCGGAAGTCATACAGAAGCTTTGGGGCAGCTCGGCCCGGGTCGCTCAGTTATGAATGGATATAGCGGCCAATCTCGATACGATTACCTCAAATAAAGGTCGTTGCTCTAACTCGGGCTTGCTGCAGCTTTGTTGCAGCGCCCAGAGATGATCGATTGCATCATGATCCTCAAGTCTAAAATCACAACGCTGAAGAAGCTCTTCAAGTAAATGCGAAAATGCCAGGCACTCGATTTGTTGTAAGCGAGTGCTCAGGTAAATGTCATGGGTCGGTAGAAATGATGCACCACCAAAATCCGTCAGTATGGCGGCGCCACTTTGGTCAGCCAAAATGTTGTGCGCATACAGATCGCCATGCGTGATGCCGCGCTGATGCAGATGATGAACGGCTGAAGCGATATCGCGTGCAGTTTGCAGAACTTGATTCGGGCTGAATCGAATTTCTGTTGAGTAAATATCCCGACTGCAAGACTCAAAGCTTGGAGGCCCGGCCAGTACTTTCAGACTTTCTGGTAGCAAGCCCAAGACCAAACCATCCATCAATTCTGGGTGATCCGTTAGCCTGCCGATCAAGCGCGGCAAGCTGGGATG
>CAYXMC010000194.1:0-3982 GCA_964466095.1 uncultured Methylophilaceae bacterium
CTGGCTGAAGTAGTAACCGCTTATGCCGATGAGCGCGTATTCAAGCACGGCCATTGGGATTTTGCCGGGCAGGATGATCTGCGCACCCTGCACCATGTGGCGGGTGGCTTTTTCTTCAGCCCGGATAACGGCCTGCAAATTTCAAAATAGACATGCCGCCAGAAGGCGCGCCGTTATTGGCTTGCAGAGCATGCCTGAGAGGCGCATGGATACTGCCTTGCAGGGCATGCTTGTCAACTGTTATTAATCTATTGCGTGTGTAAAAATAAGTGTCATTAGACACACATCAAACCGCACCGGGGTCTGGCGTGTTAACTTGATAAAACTTAACACAAGAATCTGTGACACAAACTTATGCGCCGACTCCTGATTAGCCTGCTTGTGATTGCCGCCATAGCATTTTCTTTCTGGTGGTTTACCCGCCCCCAACCTTTGCCTGTGAGTCTGGCTGAAGTCGATTTCGGCAAGGTGGAATCCAGTGTTGCCAATACCCGTGCCGGTAGCGTTGAAGCGTGTCAGCGCACACGGCTCTCGCCTATCAGCGGTGGGCGCATAGTTTATCTCGGGATCAAAAAGGGCGATCACGTTAGCAAAGGTCAGGTGTTGCTGCGCCTGTGGAATGAAGACCAGCAGGCACAAAGCTCGCTGGCCGAAACTCAGGTGGAAAGCAGCCGCAAACGCATAGCCGAGGCATGCGCCATGGCAGATAACGCAGAACGTGAGGCACAACGCACAACCAAGCTGCGCGCCAAAGGATTTGTTTCCGAAGGCAGTGAGGAAAAAGCGCGCTTTGAAGCAGTATCGCGCCGGGCCGCCTGCGATGCCGCCAAGGCCGATGTTACGCAGGCACAAGCCAGAGTAAAAGTCACCAAGGCAGAGCAGGGCCGTACGGTGCTGACTGCGCCGTTTAATGGGGTAGTCGCCGATATTGTGGGCGAGCTTGGCGAATACACCACGCCCTCCCCTCCTGGTGTTGCCACGCCCCCAGCGATAGACCTGATTGATGATACCTGCCTGTATATTGAAGCGCCTATGGATGAAGTGGATGCGCCCAAGATAAAAGTGGGGCAGCCTGCACGCGTCTCTCTGGATGCCATGCCGGGCAAATCTCTGGCTGGGCATGTGCGCCGTGTTGCGCCTTATGTGGTGGCAGTTGAAAAGCAGGCGCGCACGGTGGATGTGGAAATAGACCTTGAAGACCCACAAGATGCAGGCAAGCTGCTGGTGGGCTACAGCGCGGATGTGGAGATTGTGCTGGACAGCCGCGACAAGGTGCTGCGTATCCCGACTTCGGCAGTCATGGATGGCAACAAGGTGCTGCTTTATGTGGCTGCCAGCAAAAAACTGGAAGAACGCACCATCAAACCCGGCATCACCAATTGGGAATACACGGAAATACTGGATGGCCTGAAGCAAGGCGACCGGATCGTGACATCGCTGGAGCGCGAAGGTGTTAAAGCCGGGGCGCTGGTAGTGCCAGAAACCGGCAAGGCGAAATAATCAGGCATGAGTGCGTCTGGCCTGATTCAGCTGAGCGGTATCAACCGCACTTTCTATCTGGGTGATAGTGAGGTTCACGCGTTGCGTGAGGTGAACCTGAACATCAGCGCCGGGGAATATATCGCTGTCATGGGGCCTTCCGGTTCGGGCAAATCTACACTGCTTAACCTGCTGGGGCTGCTGGATATGCCGAATGATGGCACTTATCTGCTGGAAGGTCGTGATGTGACCACGCTGATGCCAGACGAACTTGCCCGCGTGCGCAGTGAACGTATCGGTTTTATCTTCCAGAGTTTTCACCTGATTCCCAGAATGACTGCCGCCGGCAATATTGAGCTACCACTGGTGCTTTCTGGCATGCCGGTGGCAGAGCGCAAACGGCGTGTGAAACAGGCATTGGAAGAATATGGCCTGGCCACCCGCGCCAACCATTTGCCCAACCAGCTATCCGGGGGGCAACGGCAGCGCGTGGCCATCGCGCGTGCCACGGTACAACGCCCTGCCATGCTGCTGGCAGATGAACCTACGGGCAACCTTGACCGAGCCACTGGCGAAGAAGTGGTGCGCCTGCTGGAAGGGCTCAACGCCAACGGCATGACACTGATCGTGGTGACGCATGATCAGGCACTTGGCGCACGCGCCCGGCGCCAATTACGCATGGAAGATGGCCGCATCGTCAGCGACTTTCATAACGCCGCCCCCACACCATGAAAATCACCGATACCTTGCGCTATGCTGCGGATGCTGCCACTGGCACACCGCTGCGCACGGGCTTGCTGATGCTGGCAATGTCCATAGGCGTGGCCGCTGTGGTGATACTGACTGCTTTGGGTGATGGCGCCCGCCGCTACGTGGTGGGTGAGTTTTCGGCTATCGGTAGCAATCTGGTGATCGTTCTGCCCGGCCGCTCGGAGACGCGTGGCTTCAACCCCGCCAATCTGGTTACCAGTACTCCGCGTGACCTCACTGTCAGGGATGCTGCATCACTACTCAAGCTGCCGGGAGTGCAACGTATCTCGCCTATTGTGGTAGGCACGACCGAGATCAACGCCGCCGGAAAACTCCGCGAAGCCATGATGGTGGGCACCAATGATGACTTTATCCGCGTGCGGCAGTTGAAGCTGGCTTTAGGCAGATTCCTCTCCAAGGACGATATGGAGCATGGCGCAGGAGAAGTGGTACTGGGTGCTTTGATACGTCAGGAAATCTTTGGCAACGAAAACCCGTTAGGCAAGACTGTGCGCATAGGTGACAGGCGACTGCGGGTGGTGGGTGTGCTGAGTGAAGGCGGCAGGGGCATGGGCATGAGCACAGATGAACTGGTGATTTTGCCTGTGGCAATCGCACAGGCCATGCTGGATACCAATTCCCTGTTTCGTATCCTGATTGAAACGCGCAGCCGTGACCAACTGGAAGAAGTAAAAGCATCTGCCCTGAAGATGATTACCCAGCGGCATGAAGGCGAAGAAGATGTCACCATCATCACACAGGATGCCGTGCTGGAGACTTTTGACAAGATACTGAATGTGCTGACACTGGGTGTAGCCGGGATTGCTGCCATCAGCCTTGCCGTTGCCGGGATACTGGTCATGAATGTAATGCTGGTGTCGGTGACTCAGCGCACAGCCGAGATTGGCCTGCTGAAGGCCTTGGGTGCTACTTCCTCCGGTGTACGCCAGCTATTCATGGTGGAAGCCACTCTGCTTTCGCTCACGGGTGGCATATTGGGCACAGGCCTTGGCTATCTGGGAGCTGCAGTGATAAGGCAGCTATACCCCAGCTTTCCTGCATATCCACCTTTGTGGGCAGTGCTGGCCGGGCTGGGAACAGCACTGGCATCCGGCCTGATATTTGGCGTGATGCCAGCAAGGCGTGCCGCGCAGATGGACCCGATTCAGGCTTTATCGAAAAGATAACCATGCTGATCACCGATGCTTTGAAATTTGCGCTACAGGCAATCAGCTCACACCGCATGCGCAGCTTTCTGACCCTGCTTGGCATAGGCGTGGGGATTGCCGCGGTCATTCTGCTGACTTCCATCGGTGAGGGGGTGCATCGTTTTGTATTGGCAGAATTCACCCAGTTTGGAACCAATGTGATCGGGATTGCACCGGGCAAGGTAAAGACCGGCGGCCAGCCGCCATCCGGCATTCCGACTACTGCCAGACTGCTGACTCTGGATGACGCCAGAGCGTTGAAGCAACTGCCTCATGTCACAGGCTCCACGCCCACGGTGTGGGGCAACTCCGAGGTTGAAGCCAACGGACGACTGCGCAGAACCACGGTTTACGGGATTGATGCTGACTTTACGCGTGTATTCAGCTCCAAAGTAAATATAGGCTCTTTTCTGCCAGAGGATAGCGCTGGTGGCTCCCGTGCTTTTGTTGTGCTGGGCACCAAACTACGTTAAGAGTTATTTGGCTGTGCTAACCCGCTGGGTGCCAAATTTAGGATTGGTGGACTGCACTTCCGCATTATTGGG
>CAYXMC010000195.1:0-3949 GCA_964466095.1 uncultured Methylophilaceae bacterium
GGTGTCACCATGCCTTTCACGTGTTCTTCAGCTCGCTTGGCAAATTCCAGTACTGGGGGAACTACGCCTAACACTTTTTCACCTGAGCGCCTGACTGTGTCGTAAAAGCGACCTGATAGCAGCTTGGCCAAATAGTGCTGCAAGGCGCCAACATTCGGAGAGATCGACATGTCATTATCATTCAGAATAACCAGAATATTGGCATCCATCGCTCCTGCATTGTTCAGTGCTTCGAAAGCCATTCCCGCTGTCATGGCGCCATCTCCGATAATGGCGACAGAGCGTCTATCCGAGCCTGTCTTCTGGGCGGCAACCGCCATACCAAGTGCTGCAGAGATGGATGTGCTGGAGTGGCCGGTGCCGAAGGTATCGTATGTACTCTCTGGTCTGCGAGGGAAGCCGGCAATGCCGCCTTCTTTACGTAAACCGCGCATTGCTTCACGGCGCCCCGTCAATATTTTGTGTGGGTAGGTTTGATGACCGACATCCCAGACCAGTCGGTCATCAGGAGTGTTGAACACATAGTGCAGAGCGATTGTCAGCTCAATGACCCCAAGGTTTGAGGATAGGTGCCCGCCGGTTTGTGAAACGCTATCAATCACGAATGTACGCAACTGATCAGCGAGTTCTGTCAATTCTCGTTTATCAAGCTTGCGCAGGTCTGCGGGGGAGTCTATGGTATCAAGCAAAGGGTACATGGATTCAGGAATTGCGTTGTGTAATAAATTGGGCAAGTTGAGTCAAGCGCAGGGCTTGCTCTCCATAGGGAGCTAGTGGATTAATTGCGTTCTCATAGAGTTCTTCAGCCAGGTCTTTTGCGCGTTGCAGGCCTAAGATGCTAACGTAGGTCGGTTTGTTTGCATCGGCATCCTTGCCAGCGGTTTTGCCCAGTGTCGCAGTATCAGCTTCAACATCCAGTATGTCATCCACTACCTGAAATGCCAGCCCGATAGATTTTGCATACGTGTCAATGGCATGTATGCGTTCAGAATCTATGCTGTCTGCGCAGTATGCGCCCATCAATGCAGCAGCTCTGATCAGAGCGCCGGTCTTGTGGATGTGCATATACTCTAGCTCTTCTTGGCTGAGTATCTTGCCCACACTGGCGAGATCAATTGCCTGGCCACCAGCCATCCCGCGTGAGCCGCTTGCAGTGGAGAGCAACTGGATGATTTCCAGTTGGCGGCGTGCGTCATCATGAATCATGGAGCTGGATAGCACCTGAAAGGCTAGAGTCTGCAGTGCATCTCCTACTAGCAACGCTGTTGCATCGTCATATTGCTTATGACAGGAAGGCTTGCCGCGTCTTAGGTCGTCGTCGTCCATGCATGGCATATCGTCGTGTACCAAGGAATAGGCGTGTATCAGTTCCACTGCAATTGCCGCCTTGTCAGTTCTTTCCTTTTCTGCGCCAACAAGTTCTGCTGCTGCATGTGCCAGCAACGCACGTACACGCTTTCCTCCCCCCAAAGCTGCATAACGCATGGCACCATGCAAACGTTCTGGGCTGATATGGCTACCTGGGATGGCCTGATCAAGGGCGAATTCGGTACGTTCTTGTATTGCACGTGCCCAAGTTGAAAAATCATTCATCGGGATTGATATACGCTTGTAATTGATTGGATTCGTTGAGGATTAGAATTTGTTGTTCAATCTCGCTCAGCGATTTCTGGCAAAGTTGCAACAGCATCGTTCCACGTCTATAAGCTGCTAGTGATTCTTCCAGTGGCAGTTGTCCAGACTCCATCTTTATGACGATAGTATCAAGTTCAGCTAAAGCTTCTTCAAAGCTGGGTGACGCGACGGGAGCCTCGGATTTCGTGGATTTTGACATGAGCGATTGTGGAATTTAAGCAGTAAATACAAAACAATAAACAACCCATAGTTTACGCTGTATGCGTCATTATGAGAAATATAAAGCCTTGCCGGTTGCCTGAGTTTTAGATAATTGATTCATGATTTAGTAAAGATTGATTGCAAGAACACTCGAATGTCGTTTATTTCTTCATCACATACCGAGTGTGGCATTGCATATTCTTTCCATTGAACTTGATACCCATTTTGGCTTAACACCTCTGCGGAATTGATTGCAGTTGCCATGGTGATAATGTCATCGAATTTGCCGTGTGCCATATAAATTTGGATGTGTTTATTGGCTATTGCAGCTTCCCGGCGCAATAAATTTTTTAGTGGAAGATACGTCGAAAGTGCAGCGATTCCGGCAAGTGGATGGGAGAATCTTAAGCCGGTGTGCAGTGCAACGGCCCCGCCCTGAGAGAACCCAGCCAGAGCAATCCTGTTGTATGGAATACCTTTTTGGTGTTCGGTCTCAATCAGTTGATTTATCGCTGCCTGTGTTTCACGTATACCTGTTTCGTCCTGCTTGCTGTCTCGGTCCAAGCCATAAATGTCATACCAAGCAGGCATCATGTACCCGTGATTTAGCGTTACAGCTTTCAATGGTGCATGCGGTAAAACAAAACGGGTCTGCGGCATGTCGAGTATTTCAACAACAGGTGCGAAATCATGACCGTCAGCGCCCAGTCCATGCAGCCAGATTACGCTAGAGTTTGGATCTGTGTGGTCATTGATGATGAGTGTTTTCAGTATGGTCAAACTTATTCTCCGATCAGTAATTTATTATTTTGCTGGAGGCTGATAATTATCCCTGAATTTATCTAAATACAAGAGCTATTAAATCCCGGAAAATTGGGATATGCTTGAAGCAAATCAGGGGTTTATGAAAAACATAAAAATTTAATGATGAACTTTCCCGAACTACTCTTGCGTCACGGTATCCGCATCGGACTTGGTCTGGCCGTGACTGTTCTCTTGCTACTTAACGTCAGTGGTGCAATTGATCTTGGATTTATCAAGCGTCTGGAACATTTTACTTATGATGCACGCTTGAATCTCATGATGCCAGGCACCAGCGATCATCGTATCGTGATTGTTGATATTGATGAAAAAAGCTTGAAAGAACAAGGTCGCTGGCCTTGGAGTCGCAATAAGCTTGCGGATCTGGTGAACAAGCTGTTTGACCAATATAAAATCAAGGTGGTTGGTTTTGACGTTGTTTTCGCAGAAGCCGATGATAGTTCTGGATTAAAAAATCTTGAATCTTTAGCAGCAGGGAACCTTAAATCGGACTCCAGTTTTCAGAATGTAGTGGAAGAGTTGCGTCCGAAGCTGGATTACGATCAGATTTTTGCGAATAGTCTGAAAGGCAGGAATGTAGTACTTGGCTATTACTTCCGCCGTGATGGTAAAGATAGTGAGAGTATAGGTCAGCTGCCATCGCCTTCATTTGTTGAGGGTAGCTTCAAAGGTAAAAGTATTGGATTTATTGAAGCAGATGGTTACGGTGCCAATCTTGCCAATCTCCAACAAAGTGCAATTTCCGCAGGGCACTTCAATCCTGAGCCAGACGATGATGGTATCTCCAGAAAAGTCCCCGTTTTGATTGGATATAAAGGGGGGCTATATGAATCGCTTTCGATTGCAGTAGCTAGAATTGCTCTGGGATCGCCAAAGCTTGAGTCTGGATTTGCTGAAGGCTTGGGAGTTGGCAAAAAGTATTCGGGACTGGAATGGCTTAAACTTGGTAATAAACGTATTCCTGTTGATGAGCGAATTGCAGCACTAATTCCCTATCGTGGTCAGCAAGGCAGCTTTCCATATGTTTCTGCCACTGACGTATTAAGTGGCAAAGCTTCAACAGAAATGTTGGAAAATCGGATTGTTCTCATCGGAACAACCGCACCAGGATTAATGGATTTACGGGCTACGCCGGTTCAAAGCGTTTATGCAGGGGTGGAAATTCACGCGAATATGATTGCCGGTATTCTGGATCAAAATATTAAAGAGCGTCCAGCTTATACCTTAGGCGCCGAGTTTCTCATCGTATTGTTGATAGGCCTTGTTATGGCATTCATGTTGCCAATCCTCA
>CAYXMC010000196.1:0-3947 GCA_964466095.1 uncultured Methylophilaceae bacterium
CGGGGTGATATTTTCACCAATTTTACCAACCAAGAAAGTACGCTTGTCTTCAACACTGCCGTCACCCATAGGCAAAGAAGCAACAGCCTCGATGTTAGCTGGCTTGTTATCGGCAACCACCTTGGCCAGATCACGTACGAATACCAGGAAGTCTTCGTTCTTAGCGCAGAAATCGGTTTCAGAATTTACTTCAATCATTGCACCGGACTTGCCATCGGCAGAAATACTGATGCCAACAGTGCCTTCAGCTGCGACACGACCTGCAGCCTTGCTGGCTTTGTTACCAAAACGAACGCGCAGAATTTCTTCTGCACGCGCCATATCACCTTCAGCTTCGCTCAATGCTTTTTTACAGTCCATCATTGGAGCATCAGTGCGCTCACGTAATTCCTTTACCATGCCTGCGGTAATTTCAGCCATTTAAAACTCCTTTATTTAAAGCCTAGTCTAGGCCAGGCCAACTAATAGGTATAAAAAAGGGGGCTAACGCCCCCTGTTCTTAGGGTCTTGAGAACTTCTGCTTACTCAGCAGCAGCTTCTTCAACTTCCACAAATTCTTCTTCGGAAGCAGCTTTGACGATCTCAGTAATCGCTTGGCTACGGCCTTCCAGAACTGCATCTGCAATACCGCGGGCATACAGACGAATTGCTCGGCTGGAATCATCGTTACCAGGGATAACATAAGCAACACCATCTGGGGAGTTGTTAGTATCAACCACACCAATCACAGGGATACCAAGCTTGGCAGCTTCGGTAACAGCACCACTCTCATGACCAACGTCAATAATGAAAATCGCATCTGGCAAGCCACCCATTTCCTTGATACCACCGATAGAGCGCTCAAGCTTTTCAACTTCGCGCTTGTAACCTACAGCTTCTTTCTTGCCAAATTTCTCAAGACTGCCGTCTTGCAGCATAGCTTCGTAATCATTCAAACGCTTGATGGATTGCTTGACCGTCTTGAAGTTAGTCAACATACCACCCAACCAGCGATGATTAACGTAAGCACAATTGGCACGCAATGCTTCTTCTTTAATAATGTCACGCGCTTGACGCTTGGTGCCAACAAAAAGAATACGGCCCTTGTTTGCAGCCAGAGTACGAATGTACTTCAGGGCGTCTTCAAACATTGGCAATGTTTTTTCGAGGTTGACGATATGAATCTTGTTACGATCACCAAAAATGTATGAAGCCATTTTTGGGTTCCAGTAACGGGTTTGATGGCCGAAGTGAACCCCGGCTTCCAGCATTTGACGCATGGTCACTGACATAATTTTCTCCTGTAAGGGTTAATGCTTCCACACGCCCAAAACACACCCGATATCGGGCACCCTGTACGGGGCGTGTGTGCAGATTCCCCGCTCCACACCCAAGGCAAAATATGCCTCTTAGAAACGGGAGCAATATGCTAACATAAACACCTGTTTAGATTCAAGGAAAACCTAGCTCTAGCGCTATCTGCAGCAAATATGGCAATTACAATTAAAAATGAATTCGATATAGAAAAAATGCGGGTTGCTGGCAAACTCGCATCTGAAGTGCTGGATTTTATCACTCCGCACGTTAAGGCTGGCGTCACCACTGAAAAATTGGACGCCTTATGTCACGATTACATGGTTAAGGTGCAAAAAGTTATACCAGCACCGCTGAACTATGCTCCACCAGGGCATACACCATATCCTAAGTCCATTTGTACATCGGTAAACCATCAGATATGTCACGGGGTTCCTGGACCAAAAATCCTGAAAAACGGTGATATTGTCAACCTCGACATTACAGTGATTAAAGATGGGTATCATGGCGATACCAGCCGCATGTTTTATGTAGGAGAACCTTCCATTCAGGCAAAACGTCTGTGTGAAATTACCTACGACTGCATGTGGCTAGGCATACAGCAAGTCAAGCCGGGGGCGACTCTCGGAGATATAGGCCACGCGATACAAGTATATGCCGAAAAAAATGGCTACAGCGTTGTTCGTGAATTCTGCGGGCACGGCATAGGAAAAAAATTCCACGAAGATCCCCAGATTCTCCATTATGGGAAACCCGGTGCGGGCATGACACTGAAATCTGGAATGATCTTTACCATAGAACCCATGATTAATGCCGGCAAAAGGGATATTAAACAACTTGGTGATGGCTGGACTATTGTCACCAAGGATCACAGCCTTTCGGCACAATGGGAACATACAGTTCTGGTCACGGATACCGGCTACGAGGTACTGACAGTGTCTGAAGGCACCCCACTGCCACCTGCTTTTATTAATGCATAATGTCAGTTGCAGTTAACAGTCTGAATCTCGCCAAAGCTTGGCGTAAAAAGCTGCAAACCAGACAAGCAGAACTCAAAACCGAGTTCTTCGAGCGCACCAACGTAAGCAAAATCGTTCAACAGAACTCTATTCTGGTTGACCAGCTATTGCAGGATCTCTGGCTCCAATATGATCTTGAAAACAGTGCTACGCTTATCGCAGTTGGCGGCTATGGCCGGGCAGAACTCTTCCCTTACTCCGACGTAGATATTTTAATTCTTTTACCAGACGACTTTGACGTCGCCATCAATGCCAAAGTTGAAGCATTGATAGGCTTATTCTGGGATATTGGCCTTGCCGTTGGTCACAGTGTACGAACATTAAAAGAATGCGAAGAAGAAGCCAAAAAAGATGTTACGGTACTCACCAATCTTTTAGAGTCACGTTATCTCGCGGGGAAAAAGAAACTGTTCGATCAGTTCAACTTGGCAGTTAAAGCCACTCTGGAACCAAGGGCCTTTTTCCAGGCAAAGCTATATGAACAGAAGCAACGCCATGCCAGATTCAATGAAACATCACATAATCTGGAACCTAACATCAAGGAAAGTCCGGGAGGATTGCGCGACCTGCAGACTATTATCTGGATAGCCAAGAGCTTGGGACTGGGTTCTGGCTGGAGCAACTTGGCCAAACAAGGCCTAATCACAGAAAAAGAAGCCAGGCAGATACGGCAGCACGAATTAAGACTGCAAATGCTGAGGATGCGCCTGCATTACCTCGCCAGCCGGCGCGAAGACCGGCTGCTCTTCGATTTTCAAAATGACCTAGCCGCTGAATTGGGTTATGTGAATAACAAAACCCGGCGCGCGAGTGAGCAACTCATGCACAGCTTTTATAAAAGTGCAAAGTTTGTCAGCCTGATGAATGAAATCCTGATGCAGTTGCTCGAAGAAAAACTGGGCTTACATCAGACAGCCACGGTTGCTATAGACGACATTTTTATTATCAGAAACAACCTGCTAGATATTGAGGCACCCGCAGCAATTCAAAAAAATCCAAGCCTGATACTCAAAAGCTTTTTGTTACTTGAGCAATATCCGGTAGAAGGGATGAGCGCACATCTTTTAAGAACATTGCTACGCGTTAAAAACTTAGTAAACCGGGAGTTCCGTAACAATCCGAAAAACAAGCAATTGTTTTTACAAATTCTGCAGCAGAAGTCTGGAGTAACGAAAACTCTGCGACGCATGAATCGCTACGGGATTCTTGGCGCTTATATTCCAGCATTTGGCCGCATCACCAGCCAAATGCAGCATGATTTATTCCATGTATATACAGTAGATGAACACATTCTGAATGTACTGAGAAACCTACGTAGATTCTCACATGCTGAATTCGCTCATGAGTTCCCGCTTTGCAGCAAACTATTTACCGAGTTCGACAAACCTTATCTTCTCTATCTTGGCGCCCTTTTTCACGACATTGCTAAAGGTCGTGGTGGCGATCATTCAACGTTAGGCGCAGTAGATGCCAAGCGTTTTTGCAAGTCACATGGATTGCAAAAAGAAGACACTGGATTAGTTTCATGGCTCGTTGATTCACATTTGATCATGTCGAGCACTGCACAAAAGTCCGACCTGTCCGATCCTAATGTCATTGAAGCCTTTGCAAAACAAATGGGGAGCGAACGCCGTC
>CAYXMC010000197.1:0-623 GCA_964466095.1 uncultured Methylophilaceae bacterium
AGCATTCACTGCCCAACTACCACGCTGCTCGTAGTTTTCGTACTTGAAATCCACCGTCCAGTCGTTGTTAAGCTGTTTTGCAACTTTGACTCCCAGGGTGAGAGCGCCGTACTCAGACAAACGTTGATCCAGCGAGAAATACTTGGCATCGAATGCAGGAAACGTTGGAGCCCCGTTTGAGTTGGGGTCAACTTCCAGATAAAAATCTGCGGCGGTTTGGGTATAGAGGCGAACCAGTGGTGTCACAGTCCAGCCGTCACCAAATGGCTGCACATACTCAGCAGTCAGTGTATGTGCCCGTATTTTGTAAGTATCGGCATAATAACGATAAGTAAGATGGCTAGTGCCGTTGACCTGATCAAAATGGTGATTCCATCGCAACATCACAGTGTTGTGATCCCGTCCCCGTGGTCGCTCATCGAATGCCTTGTATGGGTCTGAGAAGTAACCATTACCCTTGGAATAGCCGAGATTCAACTGCACGATATCGTTCATGCTGAGAATTTGAGTGACGCCAACCAACCAATCTGTCACATGTTTGGTTTCCCCTTTGACGATACCGTTGTTAGGATTGATGTCATCATTGGCAACCCCCATACCGGCATTAAAAGTGGTGTTTTTGT
>CAYXMC010000197.1:633-3912 GCA_964466095.1 uncultured Methylophilaceae bacterium
CCGCGCGAAATGTAGTCTGATTCATTGGAATATGATGTACCAATGGAGACCGTTCCTCTAGGCAGATATCTTGTCAAACGCAAATCGATAGCACGACGCAAATCTTCCATCTTGGTAAGTTGGCGTGTGTGATAGGCCGGAGAGGCACCAGAGACAGAATCCGAGGTGTAGGTGCCGCTTACGACCCATTCTCCTGCAATCGGCATCATCACGTTGACAGAGGGTGCCTTGACCTTGATCCTGTCATCACCTGGCTGCCGGTCAAGATAATCCAGATACTTAAAGCTTATCTGGCCACGCTCTGGCACCGTCTCCGCCTGTGCGTTGTGTGCGACGGGCATGACCATAGCCGCAGCAAGCAGTGCTGCGCCTTTAGCCATCAAACCAGATGCGGCAAGTTCGTTATTTTCAGGTTTTAGTTGCATCCGCAGCCTCCCCCACCGACTCCGCCGCCGCCAGATGCACCTTCCTTGCTGAAATAGGTATGCTCAGTAAATGCGTTATCAAGCATATCGCCCTCAAACGTCATTTCCGGCTTGGCGAGATTCCCTTTTTCCCATGGTTGCACGCGCTTGATGCCAGTGCATGCAGACAAAAGAAGTGGAATCAAAATCACCATCACTTTGAATCGAGCGTGAGATAGCTTCATTTCTTCTCATCCAGCAAACTTTGGATTTTCTGTTCTAGCTTGTCTTTTTCTGAAGCATTAAATCCCATGTGCTGCATGACAATTTTTCCATCTCGCCCGATAAGGTAACTGGTTGGCATGCCTTTTACACCGTAGCTACGCGGTGTTTGCCCTTTGCTATCAAAAGCTACTGTGAATTTTGCAGGGGTACCTGTGAGAAACTTCTCCGCATCTTCGTTTTTAGCGTCAAGGTTGATAGCAACGACATCAAAACCTTGTGCGTGATATTTCTCCTGCATGGCATTCATCCATGGAAATGATTGCTTGCATGGCCCACACCAAGATGCCCAGAAATCCAGGTAAATCACTTTGCCTTTATAGTCAGAAAGCTTGACGCTACTTTGCTTTCCAGGAAGTTCGAATTCAGGAGCAATATCGTTATCTGCAGCCAGCAAAGGCTGATTAGCTATAAAAAACAGCGATAGAGAAATCATCAAGGCCGCAAACTTGACTACTATTTTTTGCTTGGTACTTTTCATATCTCAACTTTCCAGAAAGTAAAAATTCAAATTTCGGAATGAAAAATGTCTTTATATCAACATTACTTTTGGCAAAAGTTGTTCCTGTTTTAGAAAGTCCTCAAAAAAATAAGCTCTATTCAGGAAATATGAATAAAAATCATCAGCCTAGAACAGATGGCTTAAATTCACATAGTTAAGGTGGATTGTGAGCAATCAATAAAAACCCTACTTTATTTACAGGATTTAAGCCTCAAGCACTACAATTTTTGCAGTGATTAAGTGATTGATTGTTAAGGAAAATGAGAATTGATATTAATACGTGATAATTATTCAGATATGAAATGAATAACTTTACACAGCGAATTAGCTTGAAGAAATACCCCGCCAGCTAGCTTAAGACGACTAGCAAGCGGGGCAATATATAGCGTAGATAAACTTATTTTTCGACGAAAGCTTTCTCAATCACGTAGTCGCCGGGTTCGCCAATACGTTCTGAAACCTTGAATCCGCGGTTATCCAATAGAGTTTCAGTATCCTTAAGCATTTGCGGGCTACCGCAGATCATGACTCGGTCGTACGCCGGGTCTAATTGCGGCAAGCCGATATCAGTAGCCAACTTGCCAGAATTGATAAGGTCTGTGAGACGCCCCTGATTTCGGAAAGGCTCTCGCGTCACTGTTGGGTAATAGATCAGCTTGTTACCTACCTCTTCACCAAAAAACTCATTATTCGGTAGTTCTTTTTCAATAAATTCAGCATATGCCAGTTCGCTCACATAGCGCACGCCATGCACCAATATCACTTTTTCAAAACGGTCATACACTTCGATATCCTGAATCAGGCTCATAAACGGTGCCAAGCCGGTTCCAGTAGATAAGAGGTAGAGATTCTTGCCCGGCTTCAGGTCATGAATAACCAGGGTACCTGTTGGTTTCTTGCTCACATACAGCGGATCACCGACCTTGAGGTGCTGCAATCTCGATGTTAAGGGGCCATTGGGTACCTTAATGCTGAAGAACTCCAAATCTTCGCTGTAGTTGGGGCTGGCGATACTGTAGGCGCGTGTCAGTGGCAAGCCATCCACATCCAGACCGATCATCACAAACTGGCCGTTCTCAAAACGCAATGCTGGATTGCGTGTCGTCTTGAAGCTGAACAGGCTGTCGTTCCAATGATGGACGCTCAGTACTTTTTCTATCGTATATTTACTCATGGTGATCTTTTCTGTTTAAACACTTGAAGCTAAAGCAGGTACTGCCTCGAACAAGTCAGCCACGAGCCCGTAATCTGCCACCTGAAAGATAGGTGCTTCCGGGTCATTGTTGATGGCAATCACGACTTTGCTCTCTTTCATGCCGTAGGTGTGCTGGATAGCCCCGGAAATACCGACCGCGATATAAAGCTCTGGTGACACCACCACTCCGGTCTGGCCTACTTGGATATCGTTAGGGGCATAACCCGCATCCACTGCCGCACGGGTAGCTCCCAAAGCTGCATTCAGCTTGCGGGCTAATGGGTCAAGCAGCTTTTCAAATTGCTCAGCACTCCCAAGTGAGCGACCACCAGAGACCACCACCTTAGCGGCAGGTAGAGCGGGACGGTCAGAGATGTTGAGGGTCTTACTCAGCCATTGCGTACCATGTTGCTGCTGGCTATTGGCAATCGTTGTAATAGGTGCTGGCTCTTTAGCAGAAGCAGCCGCGCTAAAATTGCTGGCATGCAAAGTCAGCACTTGAATTGCATCGGCGCTTTGTATGGTGGAGATCACATTGCCAGAATAAGTGGTACGGGTATAAGTCTTGTCACCCAGTAATTCCAGCACATCGGAAACCATAGAGACATCCAGTAAGGCAGCTGCTCTTGGCAGTATATTGCGGCTGAAAGATGAGTGCGCTGCGACAATATATTGATAATCCTGTCCCAGCGAGTGGATAACTGCAGCAGCATCTTCTGCCAGCTGGTGTTGCAGATATTCGGCATCTGCTACCAGCACTTTGCTCACATGCTCTATCTTTGCCGCCAGTTCAGCTATTGCACCAAGCTGATAGCCGATCAGCAATACTTCAATGGGCTGATTCCAGACAGTTGCAGCATTGACTACCCTGAACAAACTGTCATGAAGGGTTTTAT
>CAYXMC010000198.1:0-3894 GCA_964466095.1 uncultured Methylophilaceae bacterium
ATTATGTCGCCATCATGGGCCCATCCGGTTCTGGCAAGTCTACTTTTATGAATATCCTGGGCTGCCTGGATAATCCAACCAGTGGTACTTACCTGCTGGCAAGCCAGCAGGTAGCGCATCTGAGTAGTAATGCACTGGCGAGCATGCGTGGCCGCACTATAGGCTTCGTGTTTCAGGGCTTTAATTTGCTGTCACGCGCCAGCCTGCTCGATAACGTGGCCTTGCCATTGGTTTATGCTGGTGTTGATAAAACTACCCGGCATGCCCGCGCCAAAGTATTGCTGGAGAAGGTCGGTCTGGGTCAATACCTGCATTCCCATCCCAACCAGATTTCCGGTGGCCAGCAACAACGGGTTGCGATCGCCCGTGCGCTTGTCAACCAGCCGCGCTTGCTGCTAGCCGATGAACCGACAGGTAATCTGGACAGCAAGACCAGTGAAGAGATCATGGCCTTGTTCGACCAGCTCAATCGCGAACGCATTACCGTGGTACTGGTTACGCATGAAACCGATATTGCCGAGCATGCCAAACGCCAGGTGCGTTTTCTGGATGGCCGTATCGTGCAGGATACGCAGACTGTCAGCTTGCAGGAGGTGAACTGATGTTCTGGGCAATGCTGGGAGAAGCATGGCATGCCATGGGCGCCAATCGTTTGCGTACCTTTCTTACCATGCTGGGCATGGTGATAGGTGTGGGTGCAGTGGTCATGATGATGGCCATAGGCGAGGGTGCGCAGGCCTCCATCAAGAAATCCATCGATTCCATGGGCAGTAATCTTTTTATCGTGCTATCTGGCCCACCCAACTCAGGCGGTGCGCGCTCTGCCACTGGCAATGCGCCGAGCTTGAACGTCAAGGATGCAGAAGCCATCTCTGAACTTGAGGGTATCTCTGCGGTTGGTCCGGTGAGCATGGGTAGCGCCCAAGTGGTGTATGGCGGCAATAACTGGAATACCACGGTGATCGGTACTACACCCGGCTATTTGCAGGTGCGTGATTGGAACCTGGATGAAGGTTATATGTTCTCTGACTCCGATCTGCGCTCTTCCACGCGGGTGGCCCTAGTAGGCAAGACCGTGGTGGAAAACCTGTTCGGCGATGATATTGACCCCATAGGCAAAACCATACGTATCAAGCAAAGCCCATTTGTCATTCTTGGGGTGCTGGAACAAAAAGGCCAAAGTCTGGATGGCCGCGACCAAGACGACACCATCATCGTGCCGCTGACGACCGCTCAGCGCAAGTTGTTCGGCAATCAGATTCCGGGCAGTGTGCGTATGGTGCTGGTGCAGGCAGAATCCGATAAAGTGATGAGCATGGCGGAAGATGGCATGAACAGCCTGCTACGCCAACGCCACAATATCCGTGAAGGGATGGAGAACGATTTCTCTGTGCGCAATATGACCGCCATGGCCAACACAGCGGCTGAAACGACCAAGACCATGTCCATGCTGCTTGGCGCGATTGCCTCGATTTCTTTGCTTGTTGGTGGCATAGGCATCATGAACATCATGCTGGTGTCGGTCACCGAGCGTACCCGCGAGATAGGCATACGCATGGCAATCGGCGCCCGTGAGCGCGATATTCTGCTGCAGTTTCTTCTGGAAGCGTTTGTCATCTCCATTGTCGGTTGTTTGATAGGGATAGGGCTTGGGGTTGGTGGTGCTTACTTGATGAACCACACATTGGGTTCCGAGATCGTCATTTCCACACAATCCATCTCAATCGCATTTGCTGTTGCGGCTGGCGTGGGTATCTTTTTTGGCTTCTATCCGGCCAAAAAAGCAGCCAAGTTGAACCCGATCGAAGCCTTGCGCTACCAATAATCTGTTTTGAAGCCGTCTGGTCAATAAAAATTTTATGGGCCAGACGGGCCGGTTTTTCTCATAATCCTATTTTTTATCAGTAGCTTATCGAGGCTTTCTTCAGCTAAGCGCTAGCATGGCCTGATTTGTCGCCCCATGGCCTTTCCAGTAAAATAGTCTCCCGTCCGCAATGTCTGAAAAGTTCCAATCAATGACTAAATATGTATTCGTTACCGGCGGGGTTGTTTCCTCACTAGGCAAAGGCATTGCAGCCGCAAGCTTAGGCGCAATTCTCGAATCGCGTGGTATCAAAGTGACCATGCTCAAGCTAGACCCTTATATCAACGTAGACCCGGGCACCATGAGCCCCTTCCAGCACGGCGAAGTGTTCGTGACGGATGATGGTGCCGAGACTGACCTTGACCTTGGCCACTACGAGCGCTTTATCAGTTCCCGCATGGGCAAGCGCAACAACTTCACCACCGGCCAGATCTACGAGACCGTGATCAAGAAAGAACGCCGTGGCGAATATCTGGGCAAGACCGTGCAGGTGATCCCGCATATCACTGATGAAATCAAAACCCACATCAAACGCGGTGCCGAAGGTGCCGATGTCGCCATCGTCGAAGTCGGCGGTACTGTGGGTGATATTGAGTCCCTGCCGTTCCTCGAAGCTATCCGCCAAATGGGCATAGAAGAGGGCAAGGGTAACGCCTGTTATATCCACCTTACTTTACTGCCATGGATTCCCACAGCGGGCGAGTTGAAGACCAAGCCTACCCAGCACTCTGTGAAAGAACTGCGCGAGATCGGTATCCAGCCGGATATCCTGCTGTGCCGTGCCGACCGTGAGATTCCTGAAGATGAGCGCCGCAAGATCGCGCTGTTCACCAATGTATCGCCAGAGGCCGTCATCTCCGCGATTGATGCAGATTCCATCTACCGTATCCCCAGCCTGCTGCATGACCAGATGCTGGACGAGATCGTCTGCCACAAGCTGAATATTCTGGCCAAGGCGGCTGATCTTTCCAGCTGGAACAAGATCGTGCATGCCCTGCAGAACCCCAAGCACGAAGTGAATATCGCTTTCGTCGGCAAGTATGTCGATCTCACCGAATCCTATAAATCATTGACCGAAGCGTTGATACACGCCGGTATTCACACTGAGTCCAAGGTACGCATTCACTATATGGATTCCGAGGATATCGAAAAGAACGGTGTAGCCCCGCTGGAGAAGATGGACGCCATTCTGGTGCCCGGCGGCTTCGGCAAGCGTGGTACAGAAGGCAAGATTGCTGCCATCCAGTATGCACGTGAGAGCAAAAAGCCTTATCTCGGTATCTGCCTTGGTATGCAATTGGCGGTGATTGAATTCGCCCGTCATGTGGCCAAGCTGGAAGGTGCCAACAGCACCGAGTTCGATGCCAATGCCCCGCATCAGCTGATCGGTCTCATCACCGAGTGGCAGGATGCTGACGGCAAGGTGGAAAAGCGCAGTGAAGATTCTGATCTCGGCGGCACCATGCGCCTGGGCGCGCAGAAGTGCCCTATCGTGCCTGGCACCAAGGCAGCGCAGATCTACGGTAGTGAAGTGAACGAGCGTCACCGCCACCGTTACGAAGTGAACAACCATTATGTGGACCAGCTGCAAAAAGCTGGTCTGGTGATCTCCGCACGCACGCCAACCGAGCAGTTGTGCGAGATGATAGAGCTGCCAGAGTCAGTGCACCCGTGGTTTGTGGCCTGTCAGTTCCACCCGGAATTCACCTCCAACCCGCGTACCGGCCACCCGCTGTTCAAGGCTTATGTAGAAGCCGCCCTTAAGTCCAAAGGAATCAAATAATGAAGTTGTGTGGTTTTGATGTTGGTATTGAACACCCGCTGTTCCTGATTGCCGGCCCCTGTGTGATTGAATCCAAACAGATGGCGATTGATACTGCTGGCCAGTTGAAGGAAATGGCAGCGCGTTTGGGCATCCCCTTCATTTACAAATCTTCCTACGACAAGGCTAACCGCAGTTCCACCAAGACTTTCCGTGGTTTTGGTATGGAAGAAGGCCTGAAGATACTGGATGAAGTGCGCGCGCAGAT
>CAYXMC010000199.1:0-3878 GCA_964466095.1 uncultured Methylophilaceae bacterium
ATCCTGGGAGCCGGTTTACCCCATCGAGTTTGAATATGTACGTTCTGAGATGAACACTCAATTTGCCAATATCGCGACCCCTAACGAAGTGGTGGTAGCCACTACCTTTACTATCGAGATTGGCTCCGCCAGCGGTGAGGTTCATTTCTGTGTGCCTTACGCCACGATAGAGCCAATTCGTGATCTGCTGACATCTCCGCTGCAAGGTGAATTCTTGGGGATAGACAAGCGCTGGGTACGCCTGATGACACAGCAGATTCAAACTGCCGAGGTTGAGCTGGTGGCCAATCTGGGCACGACCAAAATGAGCCTGCACGATGTGCTGAACATGAAAGTTGGCGATGTGATACCACTGGCGATTTCCGAGGAAGTGGAAGCCAAGGTAGATGGCGTGCCGGTAATGTCCTGCAAGTATGGCGTGTTCAACGGCCAATATGCATTGCGGGTAGAGAAGTTATTGAAAGCAAATTCCATGGAATACGTAAAAGGAGAGACAAATGGCGACTAATGCTGAAGAGTTGGCAGAAGACGTTCAGACCATAGCTGAGGATGACTGGGGTGCCGCCATGGCCGAACAGATGAGTGCAGAGTCAGCGGCCATCCAGAACAATGCCGAACAGACCCAGGTGTTTACAGAATTTTCGACGAAGAACAAATTGAGCGACACACAAAACGACATCGACTTTATCCTCGATATCCCTGTACAACTGACGGTTGAACTGGGGCGTACCAAGATTGCCATCAAGAATCTGCTGCAACTGGCCCAAGGCTCGGTGGTAGAGCTGGACGGTATGGCGGGTGAGCCCATGGATGTGCTGGTGAATGGCTGCCTGATTGCACAGGGTGAAGTGGTGGTGGTGAACGACAAGTTTGGTATTCGCCTGACTGACATCATTACCCCGGCTGAACGTATCCGCAAACTGAATAAATAATCATGCATCCATTCTGCAAACCACTTTTGCTGGCCATATTGCTGATGCCTGGCCTGACTGCAGCACAGGAAGCCGCCGTAGCTCCAAGCTCCAGCGGCGGACTGTTCAAGGTGTTTTTCGGCTTGTTGCTGGTGCTGGCAGTGATTGCCGCTGTTGCTTGGCTGATGAAGCAGCTGACTGCAGTAAAAGGCGGCAGCCAATCGGTAGCCCGCGTGGTTGGTGGTGTCAGTGTTGGCACCCGTGAGCGCGTAGTGGTGGTGGAAGTGGCTGATCGCTGGATTGTAGTTGGTGTGGCACCGGGGCAAGTCAGCAGTATTGCCAATCTGGAAATTGGCGCTAGCCAGCAAGCATTGCAGGCTGCACAAGCGACACAGGCAAGCCCACTTGCCGAGACTCCGTTCGCCAAATGGCTGAAAAAAGCACTGGAAAAATAAGCAGGCCATGATGAAACAGATTTACCGTACTTTATTGATTCTGAGCTGCGCCTTGCTGGGCATGCTGGCACTGCCAGCTTACGCTGCCGATGGCGCTGGCATCAATATCCTGAGTTCCTCCGCCGGTGCCGGTGGCGGCCAAAATTACACACTCAGCCTGCAAACTCTCATTCTGCTGACATCGCTGTCTTTCCTGCCAGCGGTGTTGCTGATGATGACCAGCTTTACCCGCATCATCATTGTGCTTTCCCTGTTGCGTCAGGCGTTGGGCACACAATCATCACCCCCCAATCAGGTGTTGCTGGGGCTGGCCATGTTCCTCACTTTTTTCGTCATGGGGCCAGTGCTCGACAAGATCTATGTGGATGCCTACCAGCCGCTGAGTGAGAACCGTATCAGCATGCAAGAAGCGCTGGATAAGGGCGCAGCTCCGCTCAAGGCCTTTATGCTCAAGCAGACCCGTGAGTCTGATCTGGCACTTTTTGTCAAAATGTCTGGCACCAAGGATATTGAGAAGCCGGAAGATGTGCCCTTGCGTGTGCTCGTGCCCAGTTTTATGACCAGTGAATTAAAGACTGCATTCCAGATTGGGTTCAGCATCTTCATTCCTTTCCTGATTATCGACATGGTGGTTGCCAGTGTGCTGATGGCCATGGGGATGATGATGGTATCGCCAGCGATTGTGTCCCTGCCGTTCAAGTTGATGCTGTTTGTGCTGGTGGATGGCTGGTCCTTACTGCTAGGTTCTCTGGCACAAAGTTTTTATTAAAAGAGGTGAAAAAATGACTCCGGAAACCGTGATGAATTTTGGCCGTAATGCGATGGAGATCACGCTGCTGGTATCGGCGCCTATGCTGATCGTGGTGCTGGTCATCGGCCTGCTGGTCAGTATCTTTCAGGCAGCCACGCAAATTAACGAGACAACACTCTCTTTTATTCCCAAGCTGGTGGGCGTATTCGCCACCTTGCTGATTGCTGGCCCCTGGATGCTGACCACCATGGTGGATTACATGCGCCAGGTGTTCACCAATTTCCCCATGATGACCGGCTGATCCGGTAGTCACCCATGATTTCTGTCAGTAGCGATATCCTGCAAGCCTGGGTCACCGGTTTGCTGTTGCCGCTGACGCGCATTCTCGGGTTTATTGCGATTGCGCCCTTGTTCAGCCACGCGGCGATTCCTCAGCGTATCAAACTTTCAATTGGTATTTTGCTGGCACTCATTATTGTGCCCACCGTGCCGGATATGCCGAAAATAGACCTGTTCTCGCTGCAGGGCTTTTTGCTGCTGGCGCAGCAGATGATGATAGGTGTGGCCATGGGCCTGATGGTGCGTGTGATATTCGCTGCCATCGACATGGCAGGCCAAATCTGTGGCATGACCATGGGTTTGGGTTTCGCTACCTTTTTTGACCCGCAATCCCAAGGCAATACCGCGGTCATCAGCCAGTTTTTCGGCTTGCTGGCGATACTCGTGTTCCTCAGCCTGAATGGGCATCTCATCATGATCTCTGCACTGGCAGAGAGCTTTCATTCTTTCCCTATCACCACCACGCCCACAGCGGTAGATGGCATGAAGATCGCCATGTGGGGCGGCAAGATATTCAGCGCCGGTTTGCAGCTTGCACTGCCAGTGGTGGCTGCGCTGCTCATCACCAATATGGCGCTGGGCATACTCACCCGAACCGCGCCACAGCTTAACCTCTTCGGTATCGGTTTCCCTATCACTATCGGCATAGGCTTTGTGGTGATCGCCCTCATGCTGCCTGCCATGGCTGTGCCATTTCAGCAGTTCATAGAAGAATCCATGAACGCCGCCCGCCAACTGGTCGGGTTGTAATCCACCCTCAATCAGCGGGGCAAATCTATATGCCCTGCAAGCCAATAACCACGGGCATTCTGACGATGCCCTGAGAGCCAATAACGGCGCGGTTTCTGGCGGCATGCTTTATCCGTCATTCCGGCGGAGGCCGGAATCTAGGCAAGCAACAAAACTAGAGTGGTAGGGCGGATGAGCGTAAGCGTTATCCGCCGTATGGCTTAACCCTGTAGGGTGGGCAAATGGTTGCCTACGCGGAACTTGAAACAGGTCGGGGGTAGCCCGACAGCTAGTTACTTTCTTTTGCTTGTCCAAAAGAAAGTAACCAAACAAAAGGACACCCCCTGCCGCTTATCTCCCTCGAACCTACGCCTCATCTGGGGCGGCTTGCGTAACGCGCCCTGACAAGCCACACAAAACGTGGCTTGTTGCGGAGCTTGAACGGTACGCGCCGCTTAATCCCATCTGAGACTTGCTTCTCAGGCGCGGCAGAAGGGGAGGTAAAAGCAAACCACCTCAGGATTGTTATTCCGAGGAACCAAAGGTAACGCGGCAATCTGAACGATTGTTCAAACCGCGTGGGCAGAAAATCTGCCCACCCTACTGGGCTTGGGAGGGATAAAAGGTGTCTGACCCCATTTATTTTTAGGGGTTTTAGTTAATAAAACATATGCTCTGGGAGGCAATATCCAC
>CAYXMC010000200.1:0-3877 GCA_964466095.1 uncultured Methylophilaceae bacterium
CAGGCAGGAAGAGTGCACAATCGACGCGCGTACCATTAGGCAGCACATGCTGCATGGCATAAGCGGAAGTCGGCAATACATTACGCACCAGGCCTTCCAGTTGCACCTCGCCAAAAGCACCACGTGAACGCTTGTCACCCAGCAACTCCTGCAGGCTGACCACATTCGTCGTCAGCCCATCTATTTTCTTCTGAGCCTCATCTATGGTTGCCAAGCGCTCCATGACACGGACAAATGTATCATTGGTTTTCTTGAAGCCCTCATCCAGACGCTCGCCAACTTTGCCGCCAATCTCCTGCAAACGGCCATCAACAGTCTTGGTTAAGCCCTCAATACTGGCGGTCAATTGCAAAGTGGCATTACGCATAGTGCTCTGAATCAACTCCTGCTCTGCCTTGCCCTGCTCTGCAAGCGTCTGATGTAGCTTTTCCAGCACGGTTTCGCGGGTTTGCGACAGATTTGTTGCCTGGCTTAGCTGCAAAGCCTGCATGGCATCTCGGGTATCCTTCAACTCCTGTGCCACGGCAAGGCGCAGGCGCTCACTGCTTTCCAGTGAGGCAGCATTCAGGCGGTCTCCCAGCTTATTAAGTCCATCATGCAAATCCAGCAGCATTGCGCGGTGTTTTTCTTCCAGCTGCGCTAATAGCGCCCCCTGAACATCAGGTGCCTGCCTGCTGCGTATCAGCAGCCAGACCAGCAGAAATACAGCCAGAGTAATCAGCAACAGGGAGATTATTTGTATCATGCAGCAATTATACCCGCGTCAGGCAGTGAAAAGATGCTGTAACCGCATGAAGTGGCAGTTTGGCGAGGTCAGTGGCTTGGTATCCGGCCATGAAGCCTAGTACAATGTGCACACTCAAAAAAAATCAGTAGATAACAATTTAAATCATTCAATAACAACAAATTCAAACGGAACTACTGCCCACTACCCCAGGAGCGATGAATGAACGTACAGAGCCACATTGTTGATTTACCCACCCCTACAGGTACCATGCGCACCTATGTGCATCGTCCAGTTGGCGATGGCAAGCACCCCGCCATTCTCTTTTATTCAGAGATCTTCCAGCAAACTGGCCCTATCGAGCGCGCAGCCAAAATCATGGCCAGCCATGGTTATGCAGTATTGGTTCCCGAAGTATTCCACGAACTGAACCCGATCGGCACCGTACTCGGTTATGACGATGCTGGTCGTGATAAAGGCAATGCCGACAAGGCTGCCAAGGATGTACAAGGTTACGACACCGACAACCGTGCCATGATCGAATACGTCAAACAGCAAAGCTGGTGTACTGGCGATATCGGCGCTATGGGCTTTTGTATCGGCGGCCACCTAGCTTTCCGTGCTGCTTTGCAACCAGAGGTCAAAGGCACTGCCTGCTTCTACGCCACCGACTTGCATACCACCATCATCCCCAACAAGCCAGGCCAGCACAGCATGGAACGGCTGGGCGATATCAAGGGCGAACTACTGATGATCTGGGGCAAGCAAGACCCGCACATCCCTGCTGCAGGCCGCGCCGAGGTATACAGCAAGCTAAGTGCAACTGACATCAAATTTACATGGCATGAGTTCAATGGTCAGCATGCATTCATGCGTGACGAGGGTGAACGCTACGATGCACAACTGGCGATGCTGGGCTATCAGCTAGCGTTGTCGATGTTCAGCCGTACCATACGCTAGGCTGATTGATTAATCCCAAATAAAAAAGCCCGCATCTGCGGGCTTTTTTATTTAGCTGAGCCTAACTTAGCTAAATCTAGGTTAGACCTCACTCCTTGGCAGCACGCTTGCGCTCGTGCTCCAGCAGATGACGCTTGCGGATACGGATAGACTTAGGAGTCAATTCCACCAGTTCGTCATCGTCAATGAATTCAACCGCAGACTCCAGTGTCAGTTGCACTGCCGGCACCAGACGCACGGCTTCATCAGTACCAGAAGCGCGCACGTTAGTCAGCTGCTTACCCTTGACCGGGTTGACGACCAGATCGTTATCACGGCTGTGGATACCAATAATCATACCTTCGTACAGCTTATCGCCCGGTACTGAGAACATACGACCACGGTCTTGCAGTTTCCATAAGGCGTAAGCCACAGCTTCACCATGCTCGGCGGAGATCAGCACGCCGTTACGACGGCCCGGCATATCTGCCTTCACTGGTGCATACTCATCAAAGATGTGGGCCATCAGGCCGGTACCACGGGTCAGTGTCAGGAACTCATTCTGGAAACCGATCAGGCCACGTGCCGGGATCTTGTATTCCAGACGGGTACGACCATTGCCGTCAGATTCCATATTCTGCAATTCACCACGGCGGCGACCCAATTCTTCCATCACTGCACCCTGAGTATCGTCCTCTAGGTCTACTGTCAGAATTTCATAAGGCTCACACTTCTCACCGTTGATCTCGCGGTAAACCACGCGTGGCTTACCAACAGCGATCTCAAAACCTTCACGACGCATATTTTCCAGCAGAATAGTCAGGTGCAATTCACCGCGACCTGAAACACGGAACACATCCGCATCCTGTGTATCTTCAACACGCAGGGCCACGTTAACCAGCAACTCTTTGGTCAAGCGGTCGCGAATCTGGCGGGAAGTTACGAACTTGCCCTCGGTGCCAGCCAGCGGTGAAGTATTCACCATAAAGTCCATGGTCAGGGTTGGTTCATCAACCCCTAGGATAGGTAAACCAACCGGATTATCCTTGTCGGCAATCGTCACACCGATACCAATTTCCTCAATACCGGAAATAATCACGATATCCCCAGCTTCCGCACCTTCTACTGGTACGCGTTCAAGGCCTTGAAAACCAAGCACCTGATTAATGCGGCCTTGACCAGTTTGGGTTTCACCATTCATGACCACAACAGCCTGACCCGGCTTGATACGACCATTACGAATGCGACCAACACCTAAGCGGCCGGTATATGTAGAGTAATCCAGTGCGGAAATCTGCAATTGCAAAGGCGCATCGCTATCACCTTCTGGCGGCTTAACATGGTTGAGGATAGTCTCAAACAGCGGGCGCATGTTATCTGACTCTTGCTTCATATCCAGTTTGGCAAAACCATTCAGAGCAGATGCATAGACCACCGGAAAATCCAGCTGCTCATCGGTAGCACCGAGATTGGCAAACAGATCGAATGTCTGGTTGATCACCCAGTCGGTACGTGCACCTGGACGGTCGACCTTGTTAATCACAACGATAGGACGCAGGCCCAGCGCCAAAGCCTTCTTGGTCACGAAACGGGTTTGTGGCATCGGCCCTTCTACTGCATCTACCAACAGTACAACACCATCCACCATGCCCAACACACGCTCGACCTCACCGCCAAAGTCAGCGTGGCCCGGTGTATCAACGATATTGATGTGGGTACCTTCGTAATTGACGGCAGTGTTCTTGGCGAGAATCGTAATGCCGCGCTCTTTTTCCAGATCATTGGAGTCCATCACGCGCTCGGTGACTTGTTGGTGGGAGGCAAAAGTGCCAGATTGCTGCAAGAGCTTGTCCACCATGGTAGTTTTACCGTGGTCAACGTGAGCGATAATGGCAATGTTTCTGAGGTTACGCGACATGTGTGAAAGCCGATTCAATAAAAGGGCGCGATTCTATCACAGTGTTTGTTAAAATTTTGCATAAAATTCAATAAATCCTTTGACTTATCAAAAACTATCTATATACTGCGCCCTTCGATGGAAACGCCATATTTTCTGGTGTTAACCCAATCCATCTGAATTCATCGCCCTAGCCTCTCGAAGCCCGTGCAATTTTGTGGCTTTCTTGTGTTTTACCGGTTAGTGGCTATGCCAGTGCGCCGGTAAACATGCATACTAAATTTAAATTAGTGTTCTGCGCCGTTATGATTGTAACT
>CAYXMC010000201.1:0-3862 GCA_964466095.1 uncultured Methylophilaceae bacterium
GCTGCGCCCGGATTGGGGCCGCAGGCTTAATGACGCCAGCCGTCAGCAGTTACAAACTGCGGCTGACAAGCCAGTGGATTTCCTGATCGTGGTGGGGGATGGTTTGTCTTCCCTCGCCGTAGCAAACCATGTAGTGCCATTAATCGCTGAATTGCAAAAAGTCATTCCGCAAGAGTGGGCCACCGGTCCTGTGGTGCTAGCCAGTCAAGCCCGTGTAGCTGTGGGAGATGAGGTAGCTGAACTGCTGGGAGCGAAAATGGTGGCTATGCTGATAGGCGAACGACCAGGCTTGAGTTCGCCCGATAGTCTGGGTATTTATCTTACCTACAATCCCAAGGTGGGGTGCAGCGATGCTGACCGCAACTGTATTTCCAACGTACGGCCGGAAGGCTTAAGTTATGCCAAAGCAGCATACAAATTAATGTGGTTGGCAAAAGAAGCTGTACGGTTGAAAGTTTCTGGCGTGGCGCTCAAGGATGAGAGCGATGTGCAGGAAATCGGGGTGCAGAACACACCGAAACTTGGACCAACCTAGAACAAGCTTATTAATTGAGCTGATGCAGCCTTCTGAAAGTCACGGAAGGCAGTTCCCCGAACATCTTTTTATATTCCTGAGAGAAATGCCCGAAGTGCCAGAAGCCCCAATGCGCAGCGGCTTCTGTCACTGAATTGGCGGTTTTCAGCATGCGACGCACACCGTTCAGACGCTCTGCCCGCAGGTAAGCGACTGGATTAGTATTCAAATAATTCTGAAAACTGTATTGCAGCGTGCGGCGACTGATATCGAGATGCTCGCAAAGATCTGCGACACTGATCGGGCTGTCGTAATGCTGTTGTACAAACTGGCGCGATTCCCCGAGGATGTTCCAGCATTTTGTCGTGGCAATTGCCTGACTGGTTTCAGCCGGGTCGGCTAGACACTCGGCTACTTGGCTCAGTACGCTTTGCTTGAGTGAACGCATGGCAGCTGCATGATTTGTTAATTTAGGATTGCTACGCAACATCTCGAAAGCGCCCGACATAAGGTCGCGCAGACCATCCAGCTTTTCTTCACTGAGTCCAAGCAATTGCGAACGATTACACAATCTGGTCAGGTAATTCTCACTGTCTTCAGGCATGTGGCTTAGCAAGTCGCTGCGCTTGACAGTAATACCAGCCATGAGCAGTCCAGTGGGGGAGTAAAACTCGAACCCGTTATCCCCGGAAAAGATATGCAAGGATTGGGTATTGCAGGATGCACCGCAAAATATACCCGCGCTGTTCAATGCCAATGGGACGCCGATGGCGATGACATCATCATTCAATTTGCCATTTTGGAACAGGCTCTGGCTGGTGAACTCCAGAAACAGGTGCATGTCATCGAAGCGTAGTTCGGTGACATAGCCTTTAAATGCCCCAGATGAGAGTTGAGCGTAATCCTGATTCCAGCCGGTGAGCATCGTAGCCTGCTCTTCAAAGTCTGCTGAAGAAAGGCTGTTAAATATTGCCGGTTTAGCGGGCTCTTGATTTGGCTTGTGATATTCTTGCGTCTGCATTTTGTTCGACCATCCTAGGTTGATGCAAAAAAGACATGCAATAAACATTCCCTCAGGAAGTTATTCTATTTTTCTAAAATAATCAATAAAGTAAATACGTAATTTTGTAATTCGCCATGGATTGCCAGCCGTATGCACCTTGAAAGGACATGAGCTGGATGTTCTTGGCATTTAATCGGTGCGTTGTGAACATGTTAAAAAAACCTGAAGTTATGATCGAATCTCTGGACCACGAAGGTCGTGGTGTGGCTCATCTGGATGGCAAAGTCATTTTTATTGACGGGGCCTTGGTGGGCGAAAAGGTGACTTATAACGTCAGGCGCAGAAAAAATAGTTACGAAGTCGCAGACGTAGAGACTGTACTCAAACAGTCCAATCTGCGCGTTACCCCCAAGTGCCCTCACTTTGGTAATTGTGGGGGGTGTGCCATGCAGCATCTGGACGTGCAGGGGCAGGTGGCTGCCAAGCAGCGCATGCTGGAAGATAACCTCTGGCATATTGGCCGTGTGAAGTCACGCAATATGTTGCCACCTATCTATGGCCCGTCTTGGGGGTATCGCCACAAGGCAAGGTTGCGCGTGCGTTATGTGCCGAAAAAAGGCGGTGTGCTGGTGGGTTTCAATGAAAAGGCCAGCAGCTATGTTGCCCATATGGATAGCTGTGAGGTATTGCCTCCCCATGTCTCGGCATTGATCGTGCCTTTGCAGCAGATGATAGATAAGCTCAGCCTGCGCGATAGCCTGCCACAGATTGAGGTAGCTGTTGGCGAAGAAGTCACTGTATTGGTGTTGCGCATATTGCAGGCGCTGCAAGCAGAGGACGAGCCTATATTACGCGAATTTGCAGATAAGCATGGCGTGCAGATTTGGACGCAGACCAAAGGTCCCGACACTGTGATGCCATTTCAACCCCTAAATGGCCCGGCACTCAGCTACAGCCTGCCAGAATTCAATCTGCGCTATCCATTCAAGCCTACTGAGTTTACTCAGGTGAATCCACATATCAACCGAGTCATGCTGCGTCGCGCCATGCAGTTGCTGGATCCGCAGGCTGGCGAGAAGATTGCTGATTTCTTTTGCGGCTTGGGTAACTTTACCTTGCCTATTGCTCGCAGTGGTGCGCAGGTGCTGGGTATGGAAGGCTCTGCTGCGTTGGTGCAGCGGGCTAAGGAAAGTGCAGAACTAAACCAGTTGGCTTCTAAAGTTAAGTTTGAAGAAGCCGATCTATTTGATATGACACCAGAAATTCTCTGCCGCTTGGGTGAATTTGATAAATGGTTGATCGACCCGCCTCGTGACGGCGCTGTTGAGCTGGTTAAAGCTTTGCCGACGGTAGGCGAGCCTTACCATGATGCCGATTACAAACCGCCCCAGCGCATTGTTTACGTGTCATGTAACCCATCTACTCTGGCAAGAGATGCCGGGATACTGGTGAATACCAAAGGTTACGAATTAGTGACCTGTGGCGTAATTAATATGTTTCCCCATACGTCTCATGTAGAGTCTATTGCGCTGTTTGAGAAAACAGGTGCAGAAAAACTACTGATTAAAACTGCGGATCAATCGAATCCGGTCTGACCCAGGCCTTCCCTGGGCCAGCAAAAAGCCTAGGAGAGAGCAATGTCAGAACGTCATGAAAGACCCATGTATGAAGGTAAACGTCAGCGTGGTCCAGATCGCCGCAAGAGCAATCGCCGCACTTCCGATAGTATCGTTTCGTGGGTGAAATATATCGCGATAGCTTTCATCGCTGCAGCGCTAGCTAAATACCTGTTGTAATCATTTCCTATCTATTAAACTTGGCGCATGAATAAGATTCTTGCGCTGAGTGTCCTTTTATTATGTTGTTTGGCATCTTGCACCCCGCCTGAATCTCATCAAGATATCCGCTTTGCGATTGCGCAGGGCCCCGTCAATCTTGATCCGCGCTATGCGACCGATGCAGCCTCCGAACGGGTTAATCGCCTTATCTATCAACGTTTGGTGGAGTTTGACGAATCCTCACGACCATGCGCTGGTCTTGCTGATTGGCAGCGAATCTCATCATCACAATACCGCTTCACCCTCAAACCTCAGGCGCAGCCGTTTCATCACGGTAAGCTACTGACAATGCAGGATGTAGCTGCCACTTACCGTTCACTATTGGTATTGAGAGATGCGCCGCATCGTGCTGAGTTCTCCAATATCCGCGAGATTCGTGTACTTGATAGCCAAACCTTGGAGTTCGATCTGCAAGAACCGGATGAGGATTTTCCAGCGCGGCTTATTATCGGAATCCTGCCAGCTGACCTGATTGAGGCAGGCCATGATTTTTCGCACCATCCAGTG
>CAYXMC010000202.1:0-3830 GCA_964466095.1 uncultured Methylophilaceae bacterium
TGGGAAACCAGCCGCCGACTGTGAGCAAGCGCCAACTCTTCTGGTATGGGTAATGAATTTGCCATGATGGGGATGGATTATAATGGCTGGACTATAAATACTAATCTATAAAATTTCAGGAATTTTCGTGAATTCAACTCTGCAAGACAAAGTGATTCTGGTTACCGGCGGTGCCAAAAGGGTGGGTGCTGCCATTTCGCGCTTGCTGCACGCCAATGGCGCCAACTTGATGATTCATTACCGCAGCTCTGCCGGTGAAGCACGCGCCTTGCAGGCAGAACTCAATCTGCAACGACCCAATTCGGTTGCCATCATCCACGCAGACCTGTTGAATATGGCAGTACTACCAAGCCTGATACAGGAAACCGTTCAGCACTTTGGCAGGCTGGATGTACTCGTTAATAATGCCTCCAGTTATTACGCGACTGAAATCGGAGAAATCGGTGAAAGCCAGTGGGAAGATCTGGTTGGCTCCAATCTGAAAGCGCCCTTATTCCTGTCACAAGCGGCAGCACCAGAGTTACGCAAACATCAAGGCTGCATAGTCAACATTACTGACATGCATGTAGAGCGCCCCAAGAAGGGCTATATCGTCTACAGCGTCGCCAAGGCAGGGTTAGTCACCCTCACAAAATCGCTGGCCCATGAGCTGGCCCCAGATGTCAGGGTCAACGCCGTTGCGCCCGGCCCCGTCATGTGGCCAGAAGCCAATCCACAGTTTGACGAGGTATATCGCCAGCGGGTTATTTCGCAAACACTGCTCAAGCGTGTGGGCGAACCTATAGATATCGCCAAAGCCGTACGTTTCCTGATACTGGATGCCCCATTCATCACTGGCCAGACTATTGCGGTTGATGGTGGCCGCTCACTCAACCTGTAATCAGTCACTTAAGCCACTTTGGCTTATAATCTCGACATGATGAAACATTACCCCGAAAACGTATCCGCCAATTTCCTTAAGCTGCGCAACAGCCTCATCTCTTCCACGGGCAAGGCAATTGGTGATTACAACATGATAGAAGACGGCGACACCGTTCTGGTTTGCATGAGCGGCGGCAAAGACAGCTACACCATGCTGATGATGTTGCTGGCCTTACAGGAACGTGCGCCGGTTGATTTCAAGTTGATCGCGATGAATCTGGATCAAAAGCAGCCTAACTTTCCGGAGCATATATTGCCCAATTACCTAGAAAAACTTGGTGTCGATTTTCGGATTGTGGAAGCGGACACTTATTCCATCGTTAAAGAAAAAATTCCGGAAGGCAAGACCACGTGTTCACTTTGCTCAAGGCTGCGCCGCGGCATTATCTACCGCACTGCACAGGAGCTTGGTGCCAATAAGATCGCTCTGGGGCATCACCGCGACGACATTGTGCAGACACTTTTCCTGAATATGTTTTTTGGCGCAAAACTGAAAGCGATGCCACCCAAACTTGCAACCAATCGTGGCGAGTTCATGGTGATACGCCCCTTAGCCTATTGTGCGGAAAAAGATATCGCTTCTTATGCACGCGGTATGGAATTCCCGATTATTCCTTGCGATCTTTGCGGTTCTCAAGAAAACCTGCAACGTCAAAAGGTCAAAGATATGCTTAACGCATGGGAGCGTGAACAACCGGGCCGGATTAACAATATCTTCCGTGCTATTGGGAATGTAGAGCCATCACACCTTGCCGACACCGAGTTGTATGACTTCAAAGGATTATCGACTGCGCAGCCCGATGACGAAGATCCTTTGTTCGGGGATATCGACCAAAATATGGCACTCTCACTCAACAGCACAACAGATAATCGGATCGAGTTTATCCGCAAGACAGCCTGATTAATCAGCAAGTTCATGCGCTAGGGCTTCCCTAGCGCCCTATTTACTCTGTATTATCTGCCGCTAGCGCAACGGTCAATTTTTCCTTAATGTCAAAACTACTCATTGTCGAATCGCCATCCAAGGCCAAAACCCTCAAAAAATACCTGGGCAAGGATTTCGAGGTTCTTGCCTCTTATGGTCATGTGCGTGACCTGATCCCTAAAAACGGGGCGGTAGATACAGAGCATGATTACGCCATGAAATACGAGGTAATTGAGCGTAACGCCAAGCATGTAGATGCTATTGCCAAAGCGGTAAAAGCTGCCGACGCAGTTTATCTGGCAACCGACCCGGACCGCGAAGGCGAAGCCATTTCATGGCATATTGTTGAGATTTTAAAGGCTAAAAAGCTCACCAAAGACAAGTTGCTGAAACGCGTGGTATTCCACGAGATCACAAAATCCGCCGTGCAAAGTGCGATCGACAATCCGCGCGATATCGCCATGCCGCTGGTAAACGCCCAACAGGCTCGCCGTGCTTTGGACTATCTGGTTGGCTTCAACCTTTCCCCGCTGCTCTGGAAAAAAATCCGTCGTGGCTTGTCTGCAGGCCGAGTACAAAGCCCGGCACTTAGGCTCATTGTCGAACGGGAACTGGAGATCGAAGCCTTCAAAAGCCAGGAATACTGGACCATCCATCTGGAAAGCCGCAAGCATCAGCATGCGTTCGATGCCAAGCTCATACAACTAAATGGCCAGAAAGTTGAACAATTCACAGTAACAACGCATGACCAGCAGGCCGATATCGTTGGCAAGCTATTGGTCGCTAGCGCCGGTAAAACCACGGTTAACCGTGTTGAGAAAAAACAGAAAAATCGCAGTCCAGCAGCACCTTTCACTACGTCAACGCTACAGCAGGAAGCAGTGCGCAAGCTGGGATTTACCACCAGCCGTGCCATGCGTATCGCCCAGCAATTATACGAAGGGGTCGATATTTGCGGTGGCGCAGTTGGCCTGATAACCTACATGCGTACAGACAGCTTTAGCTTGGCCACAGAAGCCGTGATGCAGATACGCGATTACATCAGAGGGCACTTCGATACCGAGTATCTGCCGAAATCGCCCATCATGTATAAAACCAAGGCGAAAAACGCGCAAGAAGCACACGAAGCAATACGCCCAACTGACATCACTCGCACGCCTCAATCGCTAAGCGCCTACCTGACTCCCGAACAGTTCAAACTCTATGAGATGATCTGGAAGCGCGCACTGGCTTGCCAAATGGCACCCGCCAAATTTGACGCTGTCAGTGTAGATCTGGCTGTGGGTTCCGAGGCTAATTTGTTCCGTGCTACCGGGCAGACACTGGTGTTTCCTGGGTTTATTGCGGTTTACATGGAAGGCATAGACGATGCCGAGGAAGAAGGCGAAAGCAAGTTACCTCAACTTGAAACCGGCGAAATCCTTGATGTCACCAAGATATTTGGCGACCAGCACTTTACCGAACCACCGCCACGCTATTCAGAAGCAAGCTTGGTGAAGGTACTGGAAGAATACGGTATTGGTCGCCCTTCCACCTATGCCAGCATCATTTCTACCCTGCAAGACAGAGAATATGTATTGCTGGATAAAAAGCGCTTCACACCTACCGACGTTGGTCGCATCGTCAACAAGTTCCTCACCGAACATTTCACTCGTTATGTCGATTATGGCTTCACTGCCAATTTGGAAAACGAACTGGACGATATTGCAGAGGGTGGCCGTGACTGGATTCCGGTATTGGATGAGTTCTGGCAGGGATTTAATCAGCAAATACATGACAAGACCAATATCGACCGTGCCGAGATTACGCAAGAACTTATAGGTGAAGACTGCCCCAAATGTGGCAAGCCACTGCATTCAAGGCTGGGAAAGCGCGGTAAGTTCATCGGCTGTTCAGGTTATCCGGAATGTGATTACACCCGCAATCTGAATGGTGATGCAACAGCCAGCAATGAACCTGTGATAATTGGTAACGAGCCAGCTAG
>CAYXMC010000203.1:0-3819 GCA_964466095.1 uncultured Methylophilaceae bacterium
GCCAGTTGATCTTGTGCAAGGCGGCAAGGGGTTGATCAATCGTTTTCCTATCTACACAAAATCCAATACAAATGGCACCGAGCAATATTGGGGCTTGACTTCAGTGGTGCTGAATTCTGATTCCTTGTTGGCATCCAGCGGTATTAACAATCAAACTTCCGGAGTGCGCTATGCCTTGCGTAGCAAAGGCACCAGCAGCTTTTCACCTAGCATGATCTTTGGTGATGAAATGGTTTTTGATAACGATCCTGTGTTGCTGGATGTGGTGTTGCCTGGACAAGAGCGCTGGCAACTTGCTGCTGTGCCGAGTCATGGTTGGGCAGTATATTTTGGTGCTGGGCGCAAACCCTGGTATCAATTGGTAGGTGTAGGGATATCGCTGTTTTTTGGCTTTGCGGTTTATGTCTGGCTGGCAGAAGTTCGCAATATCAAGCTGCGTGACGCGCAATTAAGATTGGCAGCAAGCGTCTATGATGGATCTAATGAGGCTATCGTTATAACCGATGTGAAAAACCAAATCGTCTCTGTGAATCCCGCTTTTACAGCGCAGACTGGATACAGTGCGGAAGAGGTGCTTGGTCAATCTGCAACCAGTTATGTCTTGAAGACAGTCGCCTCAGAAGATCTGGGCAATATCTGGCAAACGGTTGATGAGCACGATTTTTGGCATGGAGAGGTGATTGGTGAACGCAAGGATGCGTCTACATACCCTAAATCTCTGAATATCTATTCCGTGGCAGACAAGTTAGGTCATACCACTCACTATATCTATAGCTTTAATGACATTAGCGACAGCAAGATGGCGCAAGATCGTATCCAGCATCTGGCGCACCATGATGTGCTGACGAACCTACCTAACCGGCTTGCTTTGCAGATTCAGCTTGAGCGAGTGATTGCTGCGGTGCGTAATGATGGTGGTCTGTTGGCACTGCTCATGATAGACATGGATCATTTCAAGGAAATCAACGATAGCCTGGGACATTTTGTCGGCGATAATCTGCTGATCGAGGTCGCAAAACGCCTGCGCAGCTGTGTGCGCAACAGTGACTTTGTAGCACGACTGGGCGGTGATGAATTTATTGTCATTCTCAGCAATATAGAAGCCCCATCAGTTGCTGCACAAGTGGCAGAAAAGATCATCGCCCAATTGGGCAGGCCATACCTGATAGACAGCTATGATCTCCACTCCACGCCCAGTATCGGTATCGGTGTCTATTCAGGTGAGAGCGAAACCACAGAGGATCTGTTGCGGAATGTGGATACCGCCATGTATTCGGCCAAAGGCAAGGGCCGCAATAATTACCAGTTCTTCACTGAAGAAATGAAGTATGCCGTCAGTGAAAAGATGCAGATGCAGAACAGTTTACGCAACGCCTTGATGCATCAGGAGTTTGTCCTGCATTATCAGCCACAGGTCAACCTTAGAACTGGCAAAGTGATTGGGGTAGAGGCTTTGGTGCGCTGGCAGCACCCAGAAAAGGGCCTGATACCCCCTGTAAAGTTTATTCCGGTGGCAGAGGAAAGTGACTTAATTGTATATATCGGCGAGTGGGTGCTGACGGAGGCGTGCCGTCAGCTAAGTGAGTGGCGCGAGAAAGGGATTGCCGATATCCGTATGTCGGTAAACTTGTCTGCACGCCAGTTGCGTGCGAAAAATCTGCTGGATATGGTCAAGCACACCATGTTGCAGTACGCCATTAATAAAAACGAACTTGAACTGGAAATCACTGAAACAGTGGCCATGGAAAACCCGGAAGTGACTATAGACATCCTGAATCACCTGCGTAATCTGGGCATAGAGCTGGCGATTGATGATTTTGGTACTGGTTATTCTTCACTAAGTCATTTGAAGCTGTTGCCATTTGACCGACTCAAAATTGACCGCTCTTTCGTAAAAGATATCGAGACTGATGCTAACGATGCGGCCATTTGCTCGGCAACCATAGCCCTTGCGCACAACCTGAGCTTGGGGCTGGTGGCTGAAGGTGTTGAAACCGAAGCTCAGCTTAATTTCCTGAAGGCGCAGCGTTGTGATACTGCGCAAGGCTACTATTTTAGCAAACCCTTGCTGGCTGCAGAGTTTGAGCGCTTCTACCAACAGCTGAAAGCTGCCTGAGAAAGCAACGGGCAATAAAAAAGCACCTAAATCAGGTGCTTTTTTATTGATGAAATTGATTAATGGTGGTGCCCGCCATGGCCGTGTACGTGGCCGTGCTCCACTTCCTCTTTGGCTGCTGAGCGCACACCGGTGATGGTAGCCTTGAACAGCACGCGTTCGCCAGCCCATGGATGGTTGCCATCCACGATTACCTTACCATCCTCTATGTTGGTAATGGTGTACAGGATAACGTCACCAGTTTCGTCTTCACCTTCGAACTGCATGCCTACCTTCAGATCTTTGCTTGGAAAAGCGGATGCTGGTTCCATTTGTACCAGTTCTTCGTCGTAGTCACCGAAAGCGTCGGCCGGTTCCAGAGTGATTTCGACTTTGTCGCCCACAGATTTTCCATGCAACTCTTCTTCTACCTTTGGGAAAATGTTGTCATAGCCACCGTGCAGGTAGCTAACAGGATCAGTGCTAGATTCCAGCACGTTGCCCTCGCTGTCCAGCAGTTCGTAAGTGATGCTGACAACTGTGTTCATGGTGATTTGCATATCAATTCTTTCTTTAAAGAGTCTTTATAATGTTGAGTATTTCATGGGCATGCCCTTTGGCAGTCACCCCGTATTGCATATGTTTTAAAGTGCCAGAAGCATCAATAATGAAGGTCGAGCGGACGATACACATTTTCTTGATACCGTCCTTTTCTTTTTCCTGCCAAACCTTGTATTTGTCGCATACCTTGCCATCCTCATCTGAGAGCAAAATGACTGCGAGGCCGTGTTTGTCACGAAATGCTGCGTGACTCATGCACCCATCCTTACTAATGCCAATAACCACGGTGTTCAGCTTGGTAAATTCATCTTCAAGGTCACTGAATTCAATAGCCTCCAGTGTGCAGCCCGGTGTGTCATCTTTCGGGTAAAAATAAAGCACTACGCGTTTCCCGCGAAACTGGGAGAGTTTCACCATTTCCATTTCAGCATCTGGTAGGGTGAACTCCGGTGCGTGTGCATTGAGCTGCAGCATAGATAAGGCTTGAGATGAAGTGACTGAATTCTACCTCATTTATCGAATATTGAAGCAATGCGCTATCATGGCGACATGAAAAAATCACAGGAAAAACACATTGAAACTTCCCCGCCACTCACCTTGCTGGGGGGCATCAGTGCGGAGCATTTTCTTGCCGAGTACTGGCAAAAAAAACCTTTATTGATACGTGGTGCCGTTCCCCAATTTTCCGGGTTGTTAAGCCCGGATGAACTAGCCGGGCTTGCCTGTGAAGACGAGGCGCAGTCGCGATTAATTAGTTGCAAAAAAGGTGAATGGAAGCTGGAGCATGGCCCGTTTGATGAGCGACGCTTTACAAAACTGCCTGCGACTGACTGGACTTTGCTAGTGCAAGGGGTGAACCATCATTTGCCTGAAGGGGCAGATTTATTGCAGCAATTCAACTTTATTCCCCATGCGCGTCTGGATGACTTGATGGTCAGCTATGCCCCGGACGGGGGAGGAGTAGGCCCGCATTTTGACTCTTATGATGTATTTCTCTTACAAGGCATGGGGCGGCGTTTATGGCGTATCAGCGAGCAGAAAGACCTCACGCTGGTTGATGGTGCGCCGCTACGTATCCTCAAGCATTTTGATACTGAACAGGAATGGGTGTTGGATGCAGGAGACATGCTTTACCTTCCACCACATATTGCTAATTGGGGAAT
>CAYXMC010000204.1:0-357 GCA_964466095.1 uncultured Methylophilaceae bacterium
AGATGGCCAGCCTACCCGCTCCTGTGTGACCCCGATTGCAGCAGCCGTGGGTAAGAAGATCACCACCATAGAAGAGATTGGCAACGATAACGTTGGCAAGGCTGTACAGGCGGCTTGGGCAGAAATCGATGTGGTGCAATGTGGCTACTGCCAGTCTGGTCAGATTATGGCGGCAACTGCCTTGCTCACCAGCAACAAGAAACCTAGCGATGCAGATATCGATGCGGCCATGAGCGGCAATATCTGCCGTTGCGGCACATATCCGCGTATTCGTGCTGCTATTCATAATGCAGCTGAAAAACTGGCGTAAGGAGAGCAGGCATGAACGCACCTATGAATCCATCCCGTCGTAAATTC
>CAYXMC010000204.1:367-3817 GCA_964466095.1 uncultured Methylophilaceae bacterium
GATTTCCTCTGCTGTCGTTGCTGGTGGCTTGGTCATCGCTTTTACTGTTCCGCAAGCCAAACGCTTTTTGCTGCCAAATGCAGAAAAGGCAGCGGCTGCCGGCGTTAAGTTACCGCCACCAAATGCTTTCCTGCGTATTGATGCTGACAACACCATCACAGTAGTACTTGCGCATAGCGAGATGGGCCAAAGCATATGGACCACACTACCTATGCTGCTGGCAGAAGAGCTAGATGCTGACTGGACCAAGATCAAGGTCGAGCATGGCCCGGCAGCTCCGGTTTACACGCACACTGCTTATGGCATACAAATCACCGGCGGCTCTTCCACCACCTGGTCTGAGTTTGACCGTTATCGTCAGGTCGGTGCAATGACGCGTGCACTGTTAATACAAGCAGCAGCCAAAAAACTTGGCGTGAACGAGGCAGATTGCACCACCGAGAACGGCATGGTGATTGCCGGTGACAAGAAGGCAAGCTTCGGTGAGCTAGTGGAGATTGCCGCTACTTTGGAAGCCCCGCAAAGCGTTACACTGAAAGACCCGAAAAACTGGAAAATCATCGGCAAGGCTACCAAGCGTCTGGATACCCCCGAGAAGATCAACGGCACGGCTATCTTTGGTCAGGATATCCACTTCCCAGATATGGCAATCGGCATGGTTTCCCGCTCACCGGTGTTCGGTGGCAGCGTTAAATCTTTTGATGCGAGCGCAGCGCTCAAGGTAAAGGGTGTGAAGAAAGTTGTGCAAGTGCCAACCGGCGTTGCTGTGATCGCCGAGAACTACTGGTCTGCCAAGCAAGGTCGCGATGCACTCAAAGTAGAGTGGGATTTGGGCCCGAATGCCGGGCTGGATTCTGAAAAGCTGTTTGCCGAATACAGCAAGCTGGCTTCAGCGCCCGGATTGCCTGCAGCTCAGGCTGGTGATACAAAAGCTGCCATCAGCGGTGCAGCCAAGACGATCGATGTGGAATATCGCGCACCATTTCTGGCGCATTCCCCCATGGAGCCGCTCAATTGTGCAGTGAAGATCGAGAAAGATGGCTGCGAAATCTGGACCGGCACCCAAATGCAGGGCAACGATCAGCCAGCCGCAGCCAAAATACTGGGTTTGCAGCCAGAGCAGGTCAAGATACACACGGTGTTCCTCGGCGGTGGTTTTGGCCGCCGTGCTAACCCATATGCAGACTTTGTCAGCGAAGCTGTGCATGTAGCCAAGGCTGCGGAAATGCCGGTGAAAACAGTCTGGAGCCGTGAAGATGATGTGAAGGGTGGCTACTACCGCCCCATGTATGTTCACAAGGCGCGTATTGGCATTGGTGCGGATGGCGCCCCAGTGGCTTGGGAGCACACGATCGCCGGGCAATCCATCATACAGGGCACCCTGTTCGAAGGCTTCATGGTCAAGAATGGGATTGATGCGACTTCTGTTGAAGGCGTGGCAGATTCTGCCTATATGAAAGAGATCCCCAATCACCATGTCAGCCTGCATACCACCAAGCCCGGTGTGCCTGTGCTTTGGTGGCGTTCGGTAGGCCATAGCCATACCGGTTTTGTAATGGAAAGCCTGATTGATGAAGCAGCCCATGCTGCAGGTAAAGACCCGCTTGAGCTGCGCCGTACCTTGCTTAAAAACCATCCGCGCCACCTGGGCGTGCTCAATCTGGCAGCATCACAGGCAGGCTGGGATAGCCCGCCACCCAATGGCGTATTCCGTGGTATCGCCGTGCATGAATCTTTTGGCAGCTATGTTGCGCAAGTGGCTGAGGTTTCTCTGGTCGATGGCCAACTCAAGGTGCACCGCGTGGTGTGTGCGATTGATTGCGGCTTGGCTGTTAATCCGGATTCGCTGGTAGCGCAAATGGAATCATCCATCGCTTTTGCCTTGAGCGCGGCTTTGTATGGCGAGATCACCTTCAAGGATGGTAAGGTCGTGCAGTCCAACTTCCACGATTATCAGGTCTTGCGCATGAACCAGATGCCCAAGGTCGAGGTACATATCGTGCAAAGCACAGAGAAAATGGGCGGCGCAGGTGAGCCGGGAGTGCCACCATTGGCAGCGGCTATTACCAATGCCATCTTCGCGGCCACCGGCAAGCGTATCCGCAGCTTGCCTATCGCCAACCAGTTGGCCTGAGGCTTGATCTGAAAAGGAGGGCAACATGAACTCTCTGGATTGGGAAGTACTGAACCGTGCCAAGCAGTGGCTCGCAGATGGTCACAAGGTGCATATGTTTACCGTGGTGCAGACTTGGGGTTCATCTCCGCGGCTGCCCGGCGCTGTTATGGTGCTACGTGAAGATGGCCATCTGGTTGGGTCGGTTTCAGGCGGGTGTGTGGAAGATGATCTGGTTGATAAAGCACGCAACCAGAAATTGCCAACCGAACCCGCGTTGATCGAATACGGTGTGGATAAAGACGAAGCCCAGCGCTTTGGCATTCCCTGTGGTGGCCGTCTCATGATCTTTGTTGAGCCACTTCAGAATGCTGCGCAATTGCAGCCTTTGGTCGATAGCCTCGCGGCGCGTCAGCAGGTTAAGCGCTCTGTGCGCTTGGGCACAGGCGAGGTGGTGCTGGGTGAAGGCCGGCCGGGCGCCATGCCCTATCTGGAAGATGACTGGTTCCACAATTATTTTGGCCCCAAGTGGCGCCTGCTCATTATTGGCGCAAACCACCTTGGCAGTATGCTGGCGCAATATGCTCAGCCGCTGGATTTTGAGGTGATAGTCTGCGACCCACGTGAGGAAATGCGTGCAGAGTGGCAAGTGCCTGGCATCACTTGGGCAGAAGGCATGCCGGATGATGTAGTGCTGGCTATGCAGCCAGACCCGCACACGGCGATTGTTGCCGTCACTCATGACCCCAAGCTGGATGATATGGCCCTTTTGGAAGCCCTCAAGTGCAATGCTTTTTATGTAGGCGCGCTGGGTGCCCAGCAGAATCAGGCCAAGCGCCGCGACCGCATGCGTATGTTCGATTTGAGCGAGGCAGAGATCGCCCGGCTACATGGCCCGGTTGGCCTGCCTATTGGCAGCCGCACGCCGCCGGAGATCGCCATTTCTATCCTTGCAGAAATTATTCAAGTGCGCACTCAGCAACGCCTGATGTCCACCATGCCTAGCAATAGCGATTATCTGGCAACGCCGCTGAATACCAGCTGCGCTGTTTGATTACTTGAGTTCTGGTAGCTTGTGGTCGCCGTAAGTCTTGATGACTTCGGCGATCACTACTTTGTATCCATTTAGCCAATTTTCCTGACGCGCTTTTGCTTCAAGGTGCTTGGGGTGATGAATCAGCGCCTGTAGTGCCTCAAGGCTTTCCCAGTAATACACATTGGAAACTAGCCCTGTGCTTGAGTTTTCCCATGTTTCCTCACCAAGATAACCGGGTATGTCCTTTGCCGCCTGAGCTATCGCTTCATCAAGACGGTAAAAGTCTTCGTCGTATTGTTTT
>CAYXMC010000205.1:0-307 GCA_964466095.1 uncultured Methylophilaceae bacterium
TCGTTTTTGCAGATAACGCATCATCCTGAATTCACATGAGAACGTAGGTTCACCACTGATTGGATGTCGGAAAGTACGACGCTGATGATTCTGCTGGCGTTTGAGAAATACTCCGAACAAACCACCATCCGCTTGTTGAAGCGGTACACGACCTACACCGCTCCAACCTCCACGACGACTATTGGGCTCTTCAAACCAATCAGCCTTGTGTTGCCATACCTGCTCAAAAGTCGTGAGCTTGTTCTGCTCAAGCAAACCACGCAGTTTTTCTGCAATAAAAACCAAGATTACTCCCCCAAGCTAAGCT
>CAYXMC010000205.1:317-3798 GCA_964466095.1 uncultured Methylophilaceae bacterium
TAAAATCAGAAAGATGGTGCTTTTCAAGCAGCAGTAAATGTTGCTCAGATATATAACTGACGAGACTCATCTGAATAGTCAAAAAATAAAATCAATCATGAAGTCTGTAATTACGTGCATTAATGCAAAGGATTATTTGGCATCTTGCCGTGAAATTTTTTATACAGTTTTTTTGCGCGCTCACTAACTTTGCGCCAAAAGACATGCTCTTTTTTTAATGTCTCTTTGCATGATGTATGTCGATAATACCGCAGGAATCGCAAATAATCTCTGCGACTTAAGCCAGCATCCATGGCAGAGAAATATAAGGCGGCAATATCTTTCATACGTGCAGATGACTTGATAAATGATGCAATACCTACTCTATGCAGGTCTATCAGGTAAAGAAATATCTCGCCTGCTTGCAATTTATCCCCATCCAGGCAGATATGACACAGATAAAAATCCCGATGATTCAAACCGTTGTCATGAAACTCACGCGCCAACTTGGCTACAGCAACAATCAACTTGCGTTTGAAACGGGCATCTGGAGGATTTTGTTGCCAGTCAGCACACAGTGTTTCCAGAGAAATGATATTCCCTAAATCTGCGGTGATCAGAAAGGATTGTTGGGTGGCCGGGTTGCAGCCACGACAACCATATGCCACTGCAGGTGTTGTGGCTATCCCGATCTGGTCCAATTTGCGAATGGCATTCCATTCCGTTCTGGCGCCCAGAATTGGCAAGCGCATAGTCAGCAGGTTTTTGAAAATCTCTTTCCAGCCCACGCCGTAATGCAGCTTGGCAAAATAGCTTTTGCCAGCTTGATAAAAACGCAAGGTTCGGCGCCCAGCCACATGTCTGAACTCCTCACCGTCCAACGCCATTACCTTGTCGAAAACTTCCTGATCCTGCCTGCCCTCATGGGCAAAGGCATCACGCATGGCTGCTGACATGATCAGATCGTTACAGCACAAGGCCATGATCATTTCTCATCTCAAGCCGGCGCTTTACAGCAAGATCGGCGAGTATGGTGGCTTCTGCATTGCCATCATTCCGTTCCATGATTTCAGCGGCATATTTCAGGCCATTTTCCGACCATGCACCCCTTTTACTGGATGCCAACATATCTTGCAGATGCTGGTTGAGCGCTCCCTGGCTAAAAATACCATGCATAACAACACCAGCATCAGCTTCTTCTATATGGCAGGCATAGCCGCATACATCCGTCACCAGCACCGGCAACCCACTGGCCATTGCTTCCAGCAGGGCATGGCCAGCTAGCTCGCGACGGGCAGGGTGAATATACAAATCAGCCCCTTGCATCAATTGTGGAATGTCGTTGCGGCCACCACTAATCACCACCTGATCTTGCATGCCACAATCAGCGGCAAGCCGATTAAACGCTTTGGGGTTATCCTGACCGACTGCCAGCAACCTGGTTTGCAATCTCATCTTGTGTGGCAATGCAGCCAGCGCGTTAATCGCCCGATCCAGTCCTTTAGTGCGAAAACCGGAGCCTACCATCAGTAGCACATTATCCTGTGGCCGGAAGCCAAACTCCTGTCGCAAGCGGCTACGCATCTCGGCCTTGTCCTGCAGGACCATACGCTCTCGTGACAGAAATGGGGGCAATAAATGGAAGCGGTCAACCTGTGTTTTGTACCATTTCTGGAAAATTGGTTTTTCCTTATCGGACAACAGCAGAATCTGGCAATCGCTTTTGGCATGAAAAACAGCACGCTCACATTTTTCAAACCAGCGATACCTGCCGGAAAGCCGATACAGAAAACCTCGCTCTTCATGGGCACGTTCGATAAAACACGGATCAGCAGCAAAATAGGCATGCAGTCCGGCCGTTTTGTTGAAGCCTACAACCAAATCATAGACATAAGCATTGATCTGCTGCTGTGCACTGCGGATGAAATATTCGTACCGCTGGTGGTTCAACATGCCTTTGCCACGCACCAGACGGACGTGGATGCCGTTCTCCGGCATGGCCCCTTCCCAAGACATGGTATAGACGTCAACATGATGCCCCAAGGCAACCAGAGCATTGGCGATACGCAGCATATCGCGTTGCACGCCGCCGAATGGGAAATATTTGAATATTAAAAAAGCAAATCTCAAGTGGAATCTCGACCGTTTGCCCGGCCGTCTCTAAAGACCAGTAAAGAAGTTAATGATTGTATGCGAAAATAGGTCATCATGCCTCGACTGCTTATCGTAAAAACATCCTCGCTGGGTGATGTCATCCACAACCTGCCCATCATTTCCGATATCCGCCTGCACTATCCGCAAATGGAAATAGACTGGGTAGTCGAAGAAAGCTTTGCCGATATCCCGCGCTTGCACCCTGCCGTTAATCAGGTAATTCCAGTTGCCATACGTCGTTGGCGCAAACACTTGTTTAGTAGAGCAACCTGGCAAGAGATTAGTAGATTCCGCCAAGCGATTAAAAATCAAGCCTACGATGCGGTCATAGACACACAAGGTCTGCTGAAAAGCGCATGGATAGCTGCTTGTGCACACGGTGAAAGCCATGGTTATGACAAGGCTTCCGCCAGAGAGTCATGGGCCAGCGTCTTTTACCAACGTTGCCACCATGTAGCGCGCAACCAACATGCCGTTGCCAGAAACCGTGCATTGGTAGCTGAAAGTCTGGGTTATACAGCCCCGCAAAATCCGCCGGATTATGCCCTTGGCAACATTCCCGCTTCCGGTCTTGCGCCCAGTGGACAAGCCTACATCATAGGTCTGCATGCAAGCAGCCGTGATTCCAAGCTTTGGCCGATTGCATGCTGGCAAGCACTGGCAACTGAACTGGCAAAGCACAATCTCCAACTCTTATTGCCTTGGGGAAACCCGCAAGAGCAGGCGCGTGCACAATCTATCGCCAGCGCCTCACCCAGCTGCAAGGTGCTACCCAAGCTGGCAATCAGGGATCTGGCTTCTCTGCTTTCCGGAGCACAGGCAGCAGTAGGCGTGGATACCGGGCTGGTGCATCTCGCTGTCGCGCTCGGCAAACCAACAGTCGCCATTTACACAGACACCAACCCGCAACTAACTGGTGTTTACCCGGCAGCCGACTGCGAAGCGCGCAGCTTGGGCGGACCCAACATTATCCCCACAGTAGAAGATGTGATGCAGCATCTCAGACAAATTGCGCGTATTTAAAAAATTCCGGCCGAGACTTGAAAAGTATCTCGGCAACCCCATCTCCAGATCATTATTGAAATTTTTTCAAGGGAAAGTCATGCAAGAAGAGAATCAAACTCCAGAAACTGAACATACAGAACCTGTAGAAGTTGCCAAATCCCCGGAAGAGCGCATCGCTGAGCTGGAAGCACAATTGGCCGAACAACAAGCCGCCGTGCTTTACATCAAGGCCGAAGGTGAAAATATCCGCCGCCGTGCAGCAGACGATATCGACAAAGCACGCAAATTTGCACTGGAAAAATTCTCTGGCGAACTACTCGCCGTGAAGGACAGTATGGACGCA
>CAYXMC010000206.1:0-3739 GCA_964466095.1 uncultured Methylophilaceae bacterium
TATTGGATTTGCGATTCCTGGGTTTTGGCTGGCGCTTATCCTGATGTACTGGACCGGCGTAGTGCACGACTGGTTGCCCATCTCAGGCTTACATAGTCTTGGATATGAAAATATGCAGTGGTATGCACAGATTAGCGACTTGCTGAAACATCTTGCATTGCCGGTTTTCATCTCTGGTTTGAGTGGCTTGGCCGGTATTTCTTTGTTTGTTAGAAACGGCATGCTGGATGTCCTGCATCAGGACTACATCACCACAGCCCGCGCCAAAGGTCTACGGGAAAGCACCGTAGTTTATGGTCATGCCTTACGCAATGCGTTGCTACCACTAATTACCATTCTTGGCCTATCCATCCCCGGTCTCATAGGCGGCTCAGTGATTGCTGAGTCTATTTTTGCTATTCCTGGCATGGGGAAGCTGTTTTACGATGCAGTGCTGATGCGTGACTTTCCAGTAATCATGGGAATATTGACCATAGGCTCTGCCCTAACACTGCTTGGTAACCTGATTGCCGACGTTTCTTATGCTTGGGCAGACCCAAGAGTGCGAAGAGGAGTCATCTAATGCAAAAAGGATGGCTAAAAACGGCTCTTGCCAACCCCCTCGCGCTGGCTGGATTTATCATTATCAGTCTGATACTTTTGTTCGCGGCTGGAGCCCCATTGCTTGCACCTTATGATCCTAATGCAATTGATGTAAAAGCTATTCTACTTGCACCATCAAGTGAACACTGGATGGGAACTGACGGGCTGGGCCGTGATGTTTACTCAAGAATGCTTTATGGCGCCCGTATCTCATTGCTAGTTGGCATTGTTGCTGTTGGTATCGCCACTATCATAGGCATCGTTCTCGGTGCTGTATCTGGCTATTATCGCGGCTGGGTAGATACACTCATCATGCGTTTTGTGGATGTCATGCTCTCGATCCCAACTTTCTTTTTGATACTTGCTGTAATCGCATTTCTCACTCCGTCCATCTGGAACATCATGATCGTGATTGGTTTAACCTCATGGATGGGCGTCACACGCTTAGTACGAGCCGAGTTTCTGAGTCTTCGCAATCGTGAATTCGTGTTGGCCGCACAAACCCTGGGCGCTCGTGATTCCCGCTTGATTTTCACACACCTTTTACCCAATAGTCTGACTCCGATTATCGTCAGCTCAGTACTAGGGGTGGCGAGCGCTGTTTTGGTAGAGTCCGGCCTCAGTTTTCTTGGCCTTGGTGTGCAAGCACCGCAAGCCTCCTGGGGTAACATCCTGACTGATGGCAAAGAATATATCCAGTTTGCATGGTGGTTATCCCTATTCCCTGGGCTTGCCATCCTGATCACTGTGTTAGGGTATAATTTGCTTGGTGAGGGTCTAAGAGATGCTCTTGACCCAAGATCTAATTAAACACTTTGTGAAGGATAGTAATTCATGGGATTTCTGGCAGGAAAACGTGCACTTATCGTAGGCTTACTCAGTAATCGCTCCATCGCTTATGGCATTGCAGAAGCAATGAAGCGTGAAGGTGCCGAGCTTGCCTTCACCTATCAGATCGATAAATTTCAAGATCGCGTCACTAAATTGGCAGCCGAGTTTGACTCCAATATTGTCTTGCCATGTGATGTTTCAGATGACACACAAATCGAAAACCTGTTTACTGAATTGGGCAAGCACTGGGATGGCATAGACATCATCGTGCATTCCGTAGCTTTCGTGCCAAAAGTAGCCTTAGATGGCGACTATCTGGATGCAGTCACTCGCGAGTATTTCCGCATCGCTCATGATGTCAGCTCTTACAGTTTCGCCGCACTCGCTAAGGCTGCAATGCCGATGATGCTGGGCCGCAATGCAAGCTTGTTGACTATCAGCTATCTTGGCGCTGAACGCACCCTCCCCAACTATAACGTCATGGGCGTAGCAAAAGCTAGTCTGGAAGCCAATGTGCGTTATATGGCACAAAGTCTGGGGCCTAAAGGTATACGCGTGAATGCAGTATCCGCAGGCCCTATCAAGACACTAGCAGCTTCCGGGATTGCAGATTTCGATAAGATGCAAGGCTTCAATGAAAAACATGCCCCGTTACGCCGTAATGTGACTATTGAGGAGGTCGGAAATGTGTCAGCATTCCTATGTAGCGATCTGGCCTCTGGCGTTACAGGCGAGATTACATATGTGGATGGCGGCATGAATATCACTGCAGCAGGCCAAATAGACTAATCCCTACAAAGGCAAAATAAAAAGGGCGGAATATCCGCCCTTTTTATTTTGCCTGTAATTTTTGTAACTATCTTGTTGAACTGTCACTTAGCAGCTGTCTGTTAACTGTGATCTTAGCCTTGGCTTTTAAAGATTTGATATATGCAGATAAATACTCATTTGCAAGTGCAGATTGATATTCAGACACCAAAGGCGCCTTCTCCGCATCTTCATATTGCTTATCCGTTACGGCAATCACCTTTATCAGCAAATAGCCCTTATTGTCATCGGCGACGCCGGTATAGGATGGGAGCTTGTTGGCATCCATCTTGAATACATGGCGCATGGTCAGGTCTGTCAGGCCTTGTGCATTCTTGCGATCGACAGTCACAGAAGGAATCCATTCCAGAGATGAAACTTCGGAGCCTTTGCGCAAGGCTGCCAGATACTCTTCTCCCTTTTTCTGTGCAAGTTTAGCAGCCTGTTCCATCTTTAAAAAACTCTCAATTGCAGGCCTTACCTCGTCAAACGCCCTAGGCGTTGCTGCCTTGTAATCTACAACACGCGCAGACATCAAATTATTTGGGGAAATTTCAATGGCTTCTGTATTCCGCTTGTCTTTAAGCACTTCGTCAGTAAATACCTTGTCCATAACCTTGCTGGTTTTAAAGTACTTGTCACCATCAGCGCGGCTCATCCAGCCTGAAGACTGAACTTGTAATCCGAAAGCATCAGCCGCTGGCTTAAGGCTATCTGATTGTTCATAGACCATATTATTGAAGTTGTCAGCTTGCTCGGAAAATTTGGCTATAGCCTTTTGGTACAATAGTTCAGCTTTGATTTGTGGCTTTACTGAATCAAAGCTCTGAGCCATGCCAGTTACTTCATTTAATTTAATAATGTGATATCCAAATTCTGACTCCACCAAGTCACTAATTTCACCAGGCTTCATAGAGAACACTGCATCTTCAAATGGCTTGACCATCATGCCGCGTCCAAAACTACCCAAATCTCCACCTTTAGCAGCGGAGCCAGGATCCATTGAATACTTGGAAGCTAGTTTACTAAAATCAGCAGGGTGCTTTTTAACTTCAGCCAATACATCTTCAGCCTTTTTCTTAGCTTCTAGCTTGGCTTGCGGAGTTGCGCTCACACCAAAACCAATCAGAATATGGCTAGCATGCCTTTGCTCATCACCCTGAAACTTTGCAGCATTTTCTGAATAGTACTTATTGATTTCATCATCTGAAACTTGCATGCCAGCTATCAGCGTATTTGCAGACATCAGTACAAACTCGAGCTTTACCTGCTCTGGCACAATAAATTTGTCTTTATGTTTTTCGTAGTAATCCTTGATTTGGGCGTCATCAATTTTAATCTGATTAATAAAATCAGCAGTTTTCAATTCCGCTACGCTGACTTCACGAACCTGACCTTCAGTTTTCAAAGCTTGATCAATCACTGCTTGTGGGGCGTATGCAAGCGCAGCCAAGCCATCTTTAGCCTGTGCCACCAACAAATCACCACGCATGCTGGCTTCAAATTGTGAAGCAGTCAT
>CAYXMC010000207.1:0-3737 GCA_964466095.1 uncultured Methylophilaceae bacterium
CCTTGGGGTTGCTGGCTTTGGCAACAAAATCAGTGGCTAAATCGAATGGGGTCTTTAGGGCAACGTGGCCGGTTTTCAGGTTGAACTGGCTGATGCTGTAGCTGGCACCTGCCTGTTCGTCGGTCAGGCTTACTGAGGAGTTGCTAACATTCACGCCATCCACATCGAACTTGATGGGCTGAGATTCGTCTTCTTCTTCCTTGCTAAGCAGGTCATCAAAGTTGGTGCTGCCGTCCTTATAGCGCACGATATTGGCAGTTGCGCCATCCACATAAATGGTATCGACCACTACCTGTTTTTGCAGTAATGGCATCACAGCCAGCGATACTTTCAAGCCGTTAACAGCAGCAAATTGTTTGTCATTTTTATGTTCTGAGATCGATATCTTGCCGAGATCAGCGCCTATCTTTGGCCAGAAGGTGAGTTTGATATCGCCATCAATGTGCAGGGTACGTTGCTTCTTCTCTTGCACCAGTTTGACGATAAGCGGCTTGTAATCGTTGGGGTTGAAGGTGGCGGCAATGACACCTACGAGAATGGCTAAAAGGGCAATCAGGCCCAGCAGGCCATACAGACTGAACTTGAGCAATTTTTTCATTTTCTGTACTCCAGTTAATGGTCAGCGCTAGTACATGATTCTACATCGGCTTAAGAACCCATGCTGAATTTGGACATGGCCTCTACCCCAAGGTAATAAAGGCCGATAAAAAATGCCGAAAAATATACGGTCGTAAATATCAGCCAGAAAAAAGCGATAAATACCATCAGGCCATCCTCTTCTAGCTGGCCAAAGCAGTAAAACATGATGGCAAGCCCAGGCAAGAGGTTGTTGAACGGCAACACACCAAAAGGGATGGCCATCAGCAAGCCGGCGCTGATCAGCACAAATCCACCGATTTTCTGGCCAGTTTTTCCTGTGACCAGATGAGTGAGTCGTGGTTTTGTGAATTTGCCGCAAAAGGTGACGATTTTGAGGCAGACCGTGGCGAGAATACGCCAGGTTTTTTCGCTCATGGCGACATTGCGAATTTTTTCTGGCAGAACCGGGGATTCCTTGCCTAGCCACATCTGCCAGCCCAGCGCGGCAAAGGTAACGCCACCCAGAACGGTGAGTGGTCCCAACGGGATAGGTTGCAGGTAAGGTAGCGTCAGGATGATGGCAATCAGGGAAAATGCTGCATGGTCGAGAGTGTCTAAAGCTTCTCCCAAGGTCAGCGGTTTTTGCTTGGCCTTTTCTGCGAAGCCAGAAAGCGTGGTGACTATCTGATCGTATTGACTCATATTGCTAGTACCAGAAATACGCCAAGACGATGATGCCAACCACAATGCGATACCAGGCAAACACCTTGAAGTCATGTTGCGAGACATAGCGGATCAGCACACGAACGGCGATCAGGGCGCTGATGAAAGCGGTGATGAAGCCGACGGCGAAGATGCCGATGTCTTGCATGATTAGTTGCTCTCGGCTTTTGGCAACATCCAGTACGGTGGCTGCCAGCATCACCGGCACAGCCAAAAAGAATGAGAATTCGGTGGCAGTCTTGCGTGACAAGCCAAACAAAAGACCGCCCATAATGGTGGCCCCAGCTCGTGAAACGCCAGGGAACAAGGAGAGAGATTGAGCAAAGCCGACTTTTAGTGCGTGTTTCCAGTCCATATCATCCACACTATGCGTGTCTGCCTGTGGCAGCTTTTTCTCGATCAACAAAATCGCAAAACCGCCAACGATCAAAGCAATAGCAACGGTAATGGGCGAGAACAGGTATTGTTTGATGGCATGGTGAAAAATCAGGCCGAGCACTGCAGCAGGTAGAAAAGCGATTAGCAGGTTGGCAATCAACCTTTGTGCTGAAGGATTGCTGAACATCCCGAATAACAGGCTGCTAAAGCGTTGGCGGTATTCCCACACCACAGCTAGGATGGCGCCGAGTTGAATGACGATTTCAAATACCTTGCCGCGTTCGTCGTTAAAGTTCAACAAATCGCCAACGATGATGAGGTGGCCGGTACTGCTGACAGGCAGGAACTCAGTAGCGCCTTCGACAATACCGAGGATGAAGGCTTTAAACAGTAGAAACCATTCCATGGCTTATTTTCCGGCAGTGGCACTTGTGCCAATGCTGTTAAACCTTTCGCTTTTATTTATTGCTTAAAATTTTTCGTTGGCGCGCAGGTAGCGCCATGTCCCCATGGGCAACTTGCCCAGTGTGACACTGCCGATGCGTACTCGTTTCAGGCCAGTCACATGCAGCCCCACCAGCTCGCACATACGGCGAATCTGGCGCTTGCGGCCTTCGCGCAATACAAAGCGCAGTTGATCTTCGTTCTGCCAGGAAACTTTAGCGGGCTTGAGCTTAACACCATCTAATGACAATCCGAAGTTAAGCAGTTTTAATCCTTCATCCGAGAGCTTGCCCTCCACGCGCACCAGATACTCTTTTTCAATGGTGGAATCTTCACCTATCAGCTGGCGGGCAATTCTGCCATCCTGAGTCAGCACCAAGAGGCCGGTCGAGTCGATATCCAGACGGCCGGCGGGTGCTAAGCCTTTCAGATAGCCGCGCTTGAAAGGTTTTCTGGTGGTGTCATCTTCCCACTGGTTTTCAGGATTAACCAGCACCACAGCAGGCTCATAGCCATCCTCAGCTTGGCCTGATACATAACCCACGGGTTTGTGCAGCAGTATGGTGACGATTTCAGACTGGTGTTTTTCTGCTTCCTTGCTGACTTCAATCTTGGCGTCCGGGCTCACGCGGCTACCAAGTTCATCAATCACCGTACCGTTGACTTTGACCCAGCCGTTGGCTATCCATTCGTCTGCTTCGCGGCGGGAGCACAGCCCTAGCTCCGCCATGCGTTTGGAGAGTCGTGGCATATCCGGCTGGCTGGCAACCGGTTTGGGTGAGAATTTAGGGTTGGTGCTGCGGTCACGGTTGAAATCGCCAGCTTCAAAACCATCCCGCGCCTTGCCACCACGGCGGGGCGTATCACGTCCGGTTTCATCTTGTGAGCGTCTTTGGCGGTTGTCCACCGCTGCACGTGGGGTACCATCGTAGCTATGATTACGTTGTGAGGCCTTGCTGTTATCAGCTTGGCTGTTCTCTGGCCGCCTAGCGGCAGGCTTGGGTGCTGCGGTCTCCGCTATTTCCGGATTGACCGCTGGCTTGATAGCTGGCGCCGAAGTGCGCACCCGCTTGGACGGATCGGCAGGCCGAACTGGCTTGCCGGTCTTTTGGCCCGCAGGATGCGCTGGCTTGTTGAGTTTAAGGGTGCTCATGTCTATCAAACTTTCTGATAGACCTCAGCGCCTTTCTTCACAAATTCGATGGCTTTTTCCTGCATACCTTTGTTCAGCGCCTCCTGTTCGGAAACGCCCTGCGTGGCAGCATAGTCACGTACGTCTTGTGTGATCTTCATAGAGCAGAAGTGTGGGCCGCACATGGAGCAGAAATGCGCTTGTTTTGCGCCTTCTTGTGGCAGGGTTTCGTCGTGGAATTCCTTGGCTTTTTCCGGGTCGAGGCCGAGGTTGAATTGGTCTTCCCAGCGGAATTCGAAACGTGCTTTTGACAGCGCATTGTCTCGGATCTGTGCGCCAGGGTGACCCTTGGCCAAATCAGCAGCGTGGGCGGCGATCTTGTAAGTGATGATGCCGACGCGCACATCTTCTTTGTCTGGCAGACCCAAGTGCTCTTTTGGTGTCACGTAGCACAGCATGGCACAGCCGTACCAGCCGATCA
>CAYXMC010000208.1:0-3695 GCA_964466095.1 uncultured Methylophilaceae bacterium
GCTGGTTCAAGGCACTGGATGCCAACACAGGCAAGGAGCTCTGGAAATTCCGCGTAGGCTCTGGCGTGGTAGGTAATGCCATCACCTATGGCTACAAGGGCAAGCAGTATGTGGGTGTGTTGTCAGGTATCGGTGGCTGGGCTGGTGTTGCCATGAACCTGGGCCTCACTAATGACACCGATGGCTTGGGTGCTGCCGGTGGCTATAAGGAATTGACCAAGTGGAATGCTGCCCCGGGTGGCGGCGCCATGAACGTCTTTAGTTTGTAACCCCGTACGGGCATACCGATCAGACATGGTATGCCCGCTTTTTTTAACAAGGAAGCAATATGAGAAATACAGTAATTCTGGTGATCTTGATGAGTTTGTTGCCGTTTCTGGCACATGCGGAAATCACCCTTAAATCCACTGCTGACAGCAAGCCGCTGAATATTAGCGCAGACCTGATTGATACGCCGGCTGCCAAAGAATTTATCAGCAGCGGCAAGAATATTTACTTGGGTAACGCCGATGCCATCAAGGCCGGCAAGAAGACTTTCCAGCTTTATAGCTGTACCGCCTGCCATGGCTCAAAAGGCGAAGGTGCGGTAGGCCCCAACCTGATCGACGATAACTGGAACTACGCCAAGAATGCTACCGATCACGGTATTTTCGAAACCATCTGGGCAGGTACGGCTGGCGGCATGGGTGCCAAGGGCAAGGGTCTGATGCAGGCAGATGACCCGACTCAAGGGTTGACGCCGGATGAACTTCTGAAGGTGATCGCGTTCTTACGTAGCAATGCCGTCAAGAAAGTAGCCGGCAACTAAAAGTTTTATGGCGGTACCAGCCAGGGAAAAGGCCAGCGAGGCAGTTATTTGCTGGCTTTTTTCTTTTTGATGTATGAATTTCTGTTGAGACCTGAATTTCTTCGGCATATGCTGGTCTTCAATCATGATTGGAGATCCATGATGCGACCATACATTTCAATATTACTTTTATCCGCTTTGGCCTTGAACGCGAGTGCGGAGCCCAACACAGAGCTGGTTTACAAACTCAAAGGATCAGTCGTCAAAGTGCACACCGTCACCAAAAAAGGCGGTCATGGCGTTGGCTCAGGTGTAGTAGTTGGTGAAAACCTGGTAGCGACCAATTGTCACGTTTTGGCTGATGCGGCGGGTATCAATATCGGTGCTATGGGCGAGACCTATACCCCGGTGGCTGTCAAGGAAGACTGGCCGCACGATGTTTGTATCCTCAAATTCCAGTTCTTGCCGCTGAAGCCGGCACCCATGGCTGAGTCTGACCATCTTGAATATGAACAGTCAGTCTTTTCGATTGGGTTTCCCGGCGGGCCACCCAAGCCGTTGACCACCTATGGCAAGATCAAGGCGTTGTATCCGCATGATGACAGCTTCATCATCCGCACTTCTGCATCCTTTGTCATGGGGGCGAGTGGTAGCCCTCTTTTCGATGACAAGGGCCAGCTGATCGGACTGGATACTTTCAAAAGTCCTGGTCGTAATGCCTATTTTTACAGCATGCCTGTGAAATGGATCAAGGCCCTACTGGATGCGCCAGAGCATGAGAAAGTCACGGCCACGGATACCCCATTGTGGGATTTGCCCGAAGATCGCCGTCCTTACTTCATGCGGGTGGTGCTACCCTTGCAGAATGGTGAATGGAAAGACCTGAGACAGATTGCCCAAGCCTGGTTGCAAAAGGAACCCAACAATCCAGAGGCTATTTACTATTTGGGATATGCGCTGGAAAATCTGGGAGAGCAACCGGCTGCGGAGCAGCAGTATAAACGCGCACTAATGTTGAACCCTAAACACAGCAGCAGCCTGATTGCTCTCGGCAAAATTGCCAGGCAGCAGGGTAATGCCAGCGAGATGCAGCGGCTTGCCATGGTCTTGCAGGAGCTGGACAGCGAAGAAGCCGAAGCACTCAAATAAACCAGCCTTTCAGGCACGGCTTATGCTGCAATCATGAGGTGTCACGGTAGAACAAGTGAGGCAAGCCATGAGTAAAAGTGCATCTTACAAAGGGATATTGTTCGATCTGGATGGCGTACTTTATATCGACAGTCGCCCCATAGCAGGGGCTATTGAGGCAGTTGAAAAGATACGTAGCAGCGGTATTCATTGCCGGTTTGTGACCAATACCAGCACACTTTCGCTGGCATCCTTGCAGGCCAAATTCAGCAAGCTGGGTTTCAATATCCCGCGCAACGAGATCATGAGCGCCCCTCAGGCGGCGCTAAATTTCCTGAAAAGTCGTGGTAGTCCGGTGTGCCGGCTGCTACTGGCAGATGATGTGAAGAAGGACTTCGAACAGTTTCCGCAATCGGACACAGCAGCCGAATATATCGTGGTGGGTGATATTGGTAACGCATGGTCTTACCAGATCATGAACGAGGTTTTTAATTGCCTGAAAAATGGCGCAAAGCTGATCGCCATTCACAAAAACCGCTTTTGGCAGACCGAACGCGGCTTGCAGATGGATATAGGCGGTTTCATCCATGGTTTGGAATACGCCAGCGGTACGCAGGCCATGATCATAGGCAAGCCATCGGCGGATTTTTTCCAAGCAGCTCTGGATGACATGCAGCTTACCAAACATGAGGTGGCCATCATCGGCGACGATATAGATTCTGATATCGGCGGGGCACAACAGGCCGGGATTGCAGGCATTCTGGTGCGTACCGGCAAATATCGGGACGACTATACAGCAGCCTCCAGTATCAAGCCGGATTTTCTGCTGGATTCGATAGCGGATTTGCCCGCATTGCTGGGTATTTGAAAGCGTCTAGTGGGGCTTACTTGCTCTTTGCAGAAACACGCATAGCTCATCAAATGGCAAGGGTTTGCTGTAATAGTAGCCCTGCACTTCATCACAATCATTAGCCTTAAGAAAGTCGAGCTGTGCTGTATTTTCCACCCCCTCTGCAATCACTTCCATTTGCAGGCTGTGCGCCAGAGCAATAATCGAGCGCGAAATGATGGCGTCGTTGGGGTCGGTCACGATGTCTCGGATAAAGGATTTGTCGATCTTCAACCTGTGGATAGGCAGGCGCTTAAGGTAGGACAAGCTGGAATAACCAGTGCCAAAATCATCAAGTGACAGATTGATGCCCAGACTGTTGATCCTGTCGAGTATGCGTATGGAGTCCTCGACATTGTGCATGATCATGCTTTCGGTGATTTCCAGTTCCAGAAAATTGGCATCCATGCCGCTATAGCCGAGTGCGAGTTTCACCACATCCAGCAGGTCTTTCTGGTCGAGCTGGCGTGCCGAGAGATTAACTGCGACACGTATCACCGGCAAGCCTTGCTTTTGCAGCTGGCAGTTATGCTTGCAGGCGGTTTCCAGTACCCATTTTCCTATGGGCACTATCAGCCCGTTTTCTTCCATAAGCGGAATGAATTGCAGAGGCGCCACCAACCCCAACGCCGGGTGGTTCCAGCGCATCAGCGCCTCAACACCCACAACCTGCCCGGTCTTCAGGTTGATCTGTGGCTGGTAATGTAGAAACAGCTCATTTTTGCTGAGTGCGTGCCAGAGATCGTTTTCCAGTGAAAGGCGTTCACCCAGTTCCTCGTTCATCTCTTTCACATAAAAGCGGAAGCTGTTGCGGCCGCTGGCCTTGACGCGATACATAGCACTATCGGCATTGGCAAGCAGTGTCTCCGAGTTGTCACCATCCTTGGGGAA
>CAYXMC010000209.1:0-3665 GCA_964466095.1 uncultured Methylophilaceae bacterium
CTGTATATATTGACCAAGCGGTGTGTGTAACCATTCAAGCAGCTTTTCTGTTGACATCTTCCGCCCAAAAACAAATCATGACTCCATGATAAGTATTTTACCCATTCCAGCATTTCAGGATAACTATATCTGGCTGTTGCAGCGAGAAAAGCATGCTGTCGTTGTCGACCCGGGAGATGCCGAGCCCGTTCTGGCCTTCTTAGGTCAGCACAAGCTAGAATTAGACGCCATCCTCATCACGCATCATCACAACGATCACACAGGTGGCGTTGAAGAACTGCAGCAAACCTACAACGCATGCACCACATATGCCCCACAGCGTGAAAACTATACTTTCAGACATATTGCCGTGGCAGAAGGCATGAATATCAACTTGCCCAAGCTTGGGCTTAGCTTTCAAGTATTGGATGTGCCTGGACACACTCTGGGACACGTGGCTTACTATGCCCATGACATCCTCTTCTGCGGAGATACACTGTTCAGCGCTGGCTGTGGTCGCTTGTTTGAAGGTACGCCAGCGCAGATGTTCAGCTCACTTCAAAAACTCGCCAGCCTGCCAGCCGAAACGGCGGTGTATTGCACTCACGAATACACGCTGCAAAATATCAACTTCGCACTTTCTCTGGAGCCGAACAACGCGGAATTATTGGCTTATGCAGACAAAGTTGCAAAACTTCGCAGTCATAAACAGCCAAGCTTGCCAAGCAATATAGGCACGGAACGGCAAATTAACCCATTTTTGCGTTGTCATTCAGCACAAATTCGAGAATCCGCTAGAATTGAAAATGATAATGCACTAGCAGTTTTTACAGCTGTAAGAAATATGAGAAATCATTACTAATCATTAGCATAATCAATAATTTTCAAGTGAAACTTTTACTTGACGTTACCCACTATGTTTCGCTAACATCGGTTTCATTTGGCAATCAGAGAAACGTCACATGACCGTCAAGTCCCTGATCAAATTTGCAGTTCTGGCTTTCCCCTTTTCCTTACCTGTTTTAGCTGACACCAATGTCGCCGGCGATGAGATTATTGTTTTAGGGGATTACCCTAGCGGCATGAGCTTTGAAACACAGCTTGATTACACTACTGGTCTGCAGAATGACCCTGTATTGAATTATCTGCCAGACGACACTGACATCGTCAGATATGCCAACGGCAGTGCTGCTGTAGCCACCGATGATTTGTGGCAACGCATTCGGAATGGCTACAGCTTGCCGGAAGTAAGATCCGTCCTTACATCCAATCATGAATCTTGGTACGCCTCACGTCCTGACTATGTCAAGCGCATGGTTGCACGTAGCCAGCGCTATCTATTTCACGTGGTTGAGGAAGTACAAAAACGCGGCATGCCGACTGAAATCGCCTTACTACCTATGGTAGAAAGTGCTTTTAACCCCCAAGCCTATTCCCGTAGCCGTGCTTCCGGCATGTGGCAATTCATCCCATCTACAGGCAAGGACTTTGGCCTGAAACAAAACTGGTGGGTAGATAGTCGCCGCGATGTTACTGCAGCAACCGATGCTGCCCTCACTTATCTTCAGAAACTGCATGTGATGTTTGGCTCATGGGATCTTGCATTGGCCGCTTACAATGCTGGTGAAGGTACGGTGAGACGTGCAATTGAACGTAATCGCAAGCAAGGCCTGCCTACTGACTACGAAAGCCTTTCATTGCCGGAAGAAACCAGAAACTACGTACCAAAACTGCAGGCGGTCAAAAACATTATGACCAACCCTGAGTTATATGGCTTGAAAATTCAATCTATCGCAAACCGTCCTTACTTCACCAAGGTGACTGCACCAGAACAGATAGACGCACATCTAGCAGCAGAATTAGCAGGTATCTCTTTTGATGAATTCTCCGCACTGAACCCGGAATACAACCGGCCAGTACTCACAGCCAGTGGGAAAGTCCATGAAATATTACTGCCTGTTAGCAATGCCAACAATTTCAAGGAAAATCTTGCCAACTACGATAAGCCGTTAGTGAACTGGCAAACCTATCATGCCAAACGTGGTGAGCGCATGGACAATATTGCAAAGAAATTTGGCATTAGTTTGGCTCAGTTGCGTGATGTCAATGATCTGCCAGCACGTAACAAAGTAGTCAGTGCCCAGCCTATACTTGTCCCGACCAATCGCGTTAACCTGAATCAGACCGCGCTTAATACAGACGATCAAGCAGTACAAAGCACTGCTGTTGCAGAAACAACGGAACCTGTAGGTAAAGCTGGCGTCACACACACGGTTAAAGGAAATGAAACATTGTTCTCCATTGCCAAGCGTTACGGGCTGACGACGCAACAGTTGATAGCTGCTAATCATCTTAAAAGCAAGCAGCTTCAGGCAGGCCAAAAATTAACGATTATTGCAAAAACTGAAAATAGCAGAATACAGAAACGGGATATCCGTAAAATGCATTATGTAGTGAAACGTGGCGACACTTTGGAAAGTATTGCGCGCAAATTCTCGATTGCACGGGATGATTTGCAACGCTGGAACAAAATTAACGGAAGCCATATCGCACCAGGCCTGAAGCTCACTGTTATCAAGCCGGACGAGGCTTGAGCTTTAGATTGCCATGCATCGCCATCGCTCATCCTCGGGGAAAATATTATCGTCCTGCTTGATTGCTATTTGCATGAGCGCTTGTCATGCACCCACTAGCAACACAAATATTGATTATGACCAATCCTACCCGCCACAAACTGGTGGTACGCAGATAGATGCCATGACGGGAGAACCCAGCGGGCTTATTCCCATGATTGCGGGAGAGTCTGCTGCCTCTGCGATTGCTGGCAATATTTTCAACAGCCTGCTCAAGTATGACAAAAACCTGGAGTTAACCGGTGAGTTGGCAGCAAGCTGGCAAATCTCACCAGATCAGAAAACAATTAGTTTCAAGCTGAAACCCAACCTGAAATGGTCTGACGGCAAGCCATTAACCAGTGCTGACGTATTGTTTACTTGGCAACTGGTAACGGATGATAAAACACGCACCCCCTACGGTTCAGACTACAAGCTGGTAATAAAAGCTGAGGCACCGGATGCAGGTACATTCCGCGTGACTTATTCTCAACCATATGCACCAGCCCTAGATTCATGGGCTGGATTACAGATATTGCCCAAGCACCTTCTACAGGGACAAGATATCAATACAACAGCATTTGCACGCAATCCGGTAGGTAGCCACTACTATAAGCTGGAAGAATGGCGCAATGGTGAGCGTATCAGCCTGATCAGCAATCCAGATGCAAGCCAAGGGCCGCCTCGCATCAACCGGTTGGTTTCAAGATTTATCCCGGACACAGCCTCCCAATTTCTGGAGTTGCTTGCCGACAATATCGACATGATGAACCTGAATCCAATTCAATATGCGCGCATTGTCCCTTCTCGTCCGGACTTTCAAAAGAAAATAGCGCTTTACAAGGAGTTGGGTAATAACTATACCTATCTCGGATTTAACCTAAAGCACAAGCCATTTGATGATGTAAGGGTACGTCAGGCAATCAATTATGCCATCGACAAGCAAGAGCTGATTGATGGCGTGCTACTAGGCCTTGGAGAGCCAGTATCTTCACCCTACAAGCCGGGCACACGCTGGACCAATCCAGACTTGAAACCATATCCCTATGACCCTAAGCGCGCTCTAGCCTTGCT
>CAYXMC010000210.1:0-3647 GCA_964466095.1 uncultured Methylophilaceae bacterium
ACAGAATCACACTCAAGTTCGACTGCAAACCGTGCGAAATGCACGTGATGGGCAAGGTGCGCAAAAACGTCTTGCAGATGTCACCACCGCAGCCTATCCAGTTTCACGCCAGAAGGCCGCTTTAAATCTTTCTGGCTTACTGCCAAATCTCATGAAAAAACGCAGCATCAACTCATGGTTGAAGTGAACCGCTGCATACATAGACTATCTTAATATTCAATCGCTTGTGATTGCTTGTCAGCATTTTTTGGTGGGCAGTTGCCAAGTTGATAATATGGTCCTGACTCAGGAAAGGTGGCTATCTTGGGAAAACTGACTGATACCACACCCTTGCAACGGCATGCCCGGAAACGGGAGCCGGAGCCGCCTCATGTCATTGAAAAACTGCTATCCATGGCCGGGATACGCATTAATGGTGACCAGCCGTGGGATATCCAGATACTGGATGAGCGCGCTTACCGACAGATTCTTTATCAGGGATCTTTGGGCTTTGGTAATGCCTACATGGAAGGTTACTGGGAAGCCGCACAACCAGACGAGACCGTGCACCGCCTGCTGAGTGCTGATATCGACGAGAAACTGCATGGCTGGGCGCGTGTGCAATTGTTTGGTGAGGTGGTGCGGCATCGCCTGTTTAATCTGCAATCCGAGCAACGTGCTTTTCAGGTGGGCGAGCAGCATTACGATATTGGTAATGATGTTTTCGAAGCCATGCTTGATTCCAGCATGAGCTATTCCTGTGCTTATTGGGTGCAGGCCGATAATCTTGAGCAGGCACAGCAACACAAGCTGGATATGATCTGCCGCAAGCTGGAGCTGAAGCCGGGCGAAAGACTGCTGGAGATAGGTTGCGGCTGGGGTGGCCTGGCCCGTTATGCCGCTAGTCATTATGGTGTTGAAGTGCTGGGCATCACCATTTCAAAAGAGCAGCAAAAGCTGGCGCGCGAACGCTGTGCAGGCTTGCCGGTGCAGATAGAGCTGATGGATTATCGCAGCTTGCAGGGCCAGTTCGACAAGATCGTTTCAGTTGGCATGTTCGAGCATGTGGGCCCTAAGAATTACCCCGTTTACTTCCAGAAGGTGCACGATGCGCTGAAAGATGAAGGTCTCTTTCTGCTGCACACCATAGGCAATTATGTGACTTCTGTGCATACCGATGCTTGGATAGACAATCATATCTTCCCCAACGGCAAGCTGCCCGCCGCGCAGGAGATCAGCCGTGCGCTGGAGCGCCGCTTCATTATCGAGGATTGGCATAACTTCGGGCAGGATTATGATCGTACGCTGATGGCCTGGTGGGATAACTTCAATGCCGCCTGGCCGCAGCTGCAGGACAAATACGGCCAGCGCTTTTACCGCATGTGGAAGTATTACCTGATGTGCTGCGCTGGCTTTTTCCGCTCGCGACAGGGACAGCTCTGGCAGATTGTACTTAGCAAGCGCTCACGCCGTGCTGTATATCGCTCTTTGCGCTGAGCCTTATTCCCCCAGCGAGACACCCACCCCAATCACGCTCTGCGAATGATTGTAGTCGAGCAGGGTTTCTCCATAGCCACTGGAGAGCATAAAGTGCAGGTTGATATTGCGGTCCGTGAATACCTGACGCTGTACATCCAGCTGGACAAAGCCTTTATTCTCATTTCGCAGATTGTTGCGTAAGAGCATGGTGGCGGCAGTTTTTCTGGTGCTGTCTTCCCAGCGCAGGCTCATGTCGCCATAGCCCAGATATTTTTCGATGTCCGGGTTGTCGTCTCTGCCACGCTCTTCTGGAACGCGCCACCAAGGGCGCACCATCAGGGTGAGCTGAGGGCTCAACTCCCAGCCGCCTTGCAGATAGATACGGTTCCAGCTGCGTGAGAGCGGGTTGTTGCGGCCATTGGATTGGTGCACTACGCCAAGGTTGAGCATGCGCGGGATGTAGCGTTTCTTCTCGCCGTTCACAGTGTTATCCAGCCCCAGCGAGAGTATCAGTTCCGGCTCGTAATTGTTCTCGCGGAATGGCCGGGAATCCACGCGATTGAACACCTGCCAGTAGGATTGTTGGGTATAGGCCGCCCAGATGCGAGAGCTGGTGACATAAGGCAGGTTGCGTATCAGCGGTATATTGTTCGCCAGCTCAGTCTTCAGGCTGAACTGAAATTTCAGATCCTGCTTGTCGAGGTCGCGGTCGGTATTGTTGAACTGGCTGGGGCTGGTCGGGGTGTCGTTGGCACTGCTGGTGTTGGTCACCAGCAGATAATTGGTTTTATAAGTTTCGAAATCGCTGATGTTCCAGTCACCTTCAGAAGTCAGGCGCCATTTGCGTTCCAGATAGCTTTGCTCGGTTTTGGGCGGCTCTATTGCTACTGCTGCAGCTTCTGTGTTCGTTGGCGCAGCATCGGCGGTGTTGTTGGCTGCTTCGGCTGCTGGTGTGCTGATGCTGTCATAGCAGGCCAGCCGCTTTCTTGCCTCATGCTCGGCGGCATAGGTGGTTTTGCATTTGAGAAAGGCTTCTTCCACACTAAGAATCTCGGCAGAGTGGGCGCAGCTGATGACGGTTAGCCAGAGGCAAATAGACCATGCTATCTGCCCGCTGATTGAGACAAAGTAAGGCATACGCTTCCCTTCCTGAAAGATGATGCGCGTTTTAAGGCGCCGGGTTCATGTAGCGTAGGTGTAGTGCTTCGATTTCCTTGAGGATGTCGTCGGCCAGTGGCTTGCTCCAGGCTCCAATATTTTCCTTGAGCTGTGACATGCTGGTAGCGCCGATGATGGTGCTGGTGACAAACCAGCGGTGCATGACGAATGATAGTGCCAGTTCAGCAGGGGTTAGGCCATGCTTGTGCGCCAGCGCTGCATAGGCGGCACTGGCGGGGGCGACATTGGGTTTTTCGTAGCGCTGGGCAAAGCCCTTGAATTGGGTGGCGCGACCATCACCACTACCGCCGGGCAGATATTTGCCGGTAAGGTGACCGAAAGCCAATGGTGAGTAGGCAAGCAAGCCCACGTTCTCGCGGTAGCTGATCTCGGCCAGACTGAACTCAAAACCGCGGTTGATGAGGTTATAGCAGTTCTGAATGCTGGCGATGCGCGGCAGATTTTGTTCACGGGCGATACGCAAGAACTCCATCACGCCCCAGGCGTGCTCGTTGGAAACACCGATGTGGCGGATCTTGCCTTCTTTCACCAGTTCATCGAGCGCTTGCAGTTGTTCCTGTATGGGCACCCACTGTTTGGGGATGCCGTTTTCCAGTTCTTGCACCGGGTCGAATTGATACTGGCCGAACATGGGCACATTACGTTCTGGCCAATGCAATTGGTAAAGGTCGATATAATCCGTCTGCAGGCGCTTGAGGGAACCGTCGACTGCCTCGCGCAGATTGGCCCGGTCAAAACTCTTGGGGCCGCCACGCACCCAATGCATGTTACGGCGCGGGCCGGCAGCTTTGGTGGCGATGATGAGTTTTTCGCGTGGCTGATGTTTTAGCCAGTTGCCGATGATGGTCTCGGTGCGGGTGTAGGTTTCTGCCTTGGGGGGCACAGGGTACATCTCGGCGGTATCAATGAAATTGATGCCCTGTGCAACAGCATAATCCAGTTGCTCGTGGGCTTCCGCTTCCGTGTTCTGCTCGCCAAAGGTCATGGTGCCGAGACAGATGGCAGAAACA
>CAYXMC010000211.1:0-3637 GCA_964466095.1 uncultured Methylophilaceae bacterium
TAAGTGATGACCTGTCCGCATAATAATCAATAGCAATTACGGACGCAAACGCTTTGGAATTTGGTGTAAAACTAATGAAAGCGAGCGTCCGCTATTGGCCGAAAGCAGCCATTCATAATGCAATTGATTGCAACTCAATAAATAAAAAAGCCCCTACCCAAAAGTAGAGGCTTTTCCTTGATTACTAATTAAATCAAGCCAGCTGATTCATCAGTTCTTCATGCACTTCGAAGATATCGCCCACTACGCCATATTTGGCGATCGTGAAGATGGAAGCTCCCGGGTCAGTATTGACCGCCACGATGGTAGGCACGTGTTTCATGCCGGCCATATGCTGAATGGAGCCAGAGATGCCCATCGCCACATAGAGCTTGCAGTTGCCTACCACCTTGCCGGATTGCCCCACTTGACGGGACTTTGGCAGCCAGCCAGCATCTGCGATGGGGCGTGAGCAGCAAAGCGTTGCCTCAACCGTATCTGCCAGCTCGCGGAAGTCCTCGACATTGGTTTCTTCGCCGATACCGCGACCGATAGAAACGATGAAATCCACGGTGGTGATATCCACATCATTGCCGCCACCCATTTCAATGAATTCGCGATTCTTGCTGTTAGAAGTCACAGAGCTTAAATCGAGGCTCCTGGTTTCAGGTGCGGCATTGCCTTCAGCTGGTTTGTATACACTTGGGCGCAAGGTAACAAGCACGCATGCTTTACCCGGAAAATCGACTTCCACATTGACTTTCTGGTTATAGCCGCCACGGGTAGCCACCAGATCAGCACCATCATATTCCAGCTTGAATACATCAGTAGCGTAGCCATAACCCGCCTTGCTGGCGAGCGTAGCGGCATAGCCCAGACTATCTACCGAGTGTGGCAACACTACCAGTGAAGGCTGATGTGCGCTGATAAGCGCGGATACTGCAGCTTCAAATTGATCCGGGTCGAACTCGGTGCTGGCGATCTTTACCGCCACCACTTCATCCACACCTTCTACTGAAAGTGGCAAAGTATATTTTTCGGCTTCTGCACCAATGACAGCTACAACCACCTTGTCATCAGCACTGCGTTTGGCGCTGACTGCACCAGTGATGAGTTCAAATGACACCGGGCGCAATTCGCCACGACGGTGTTCTGCGATTACGAGGATATTGCTCATGATTATGCTCCCTTATATTCCTTGATGATCTCAATGATGCGGGCGGCCTGTTCGGCAACTGTCCCTTCGATCATTTGCGCCCTGCCCTTTTCCGGCACATACATGCGGCGTACGCGTGACATCGAGCTATCAGCCCCAACATCACCTGCGCTGAGTCCGATATCACCCAAGCTCAATTCTTCGATCGGCTTGGCTGCGGCCTGCTTGATACCGCGCAAGGAGGCATAACGTGGCTTGTTGATACCGAGTTGAATAGTCAGCACTGCCGGGCAATTGATTTCCACTTCTTGCAACATGCCGCCTTCGAGTTCGCGACGGATCACGGCGCTACCACTGCCAGGCTTGTATTCAAGATTTGCTACTACGGCTGCATGCGGCCAATTAAGGTAAGCAGCGGTAGATATCCCAGTAGATGAATAAGCTTGGTCAGATGACTGAACACCTGCAAACACCATATCTGGCGCTTCTTTCTTGATGACAGCAGCCAGTACCTTGCCAATGGCAATAGCGTCAGAACCTTCAATCGCATCATCCCAAACGCGAATAGCACGGTCTGCACCCTTGGCCAGGCATTTACGCAGGCTTTCATCTACGCGATCCGGGCCGACAGAAACCACGACAACTTCTACTTCAACGTCGCTGGATTCCTTGATTTTCATGGCTTCTTCAAGTGAGAAGTCATCCCATTCATTGAGGTCGTAGAGCAGGAAATCCTCATCCACGTCTTTTTCATCTGCACGTATCTCGAAATCTTCATCGAGTGCAGCCACTTGCTTTACTGCTACCAATATCTTCATCTTTTTCTCCTGACTACCTTTATTAACAACTACCTAAACTCCACCCAATCTGTCTGCAAACCATTTGAATACCGCAAAACGCACCCGGTAATCCGGATCTTCGTACAGCGGCCATTTATCAGCCTCAGTCAACTTTCTGTTACCCATCAGCAGCAGCCTGTGCAGGTAATACGGGTCTTCCAGCAAGGGTAATAACACCTCACGCTTAGCTGATGGGTTATGAATTACCCCGCGCCGTACATCTGCCTCTGCATGCTGTGCCAAGCGTTTGAGTATGGTTGCTGGTGTATTGGCGTTAGCTGCCACACCGCTTAATACATCTATGTCCTCATCACGCACGAGTTGCATCAGCAATTCGCGCCCTGCATTAGGCTGATATGCCACTGCGGCCCTCACCCATCCAACAGGGTCTTGCAGCAGCTTAAGCATCAGCCCTGCACTTACATTCTTGTTACGCGCTACTGCACGCCGCACATCTGCCTCGGGGTCTTCTGCCAGTTGCCACATCAACTCTTGCGGCAGGCTAGCGTTGCGTCCCAGCCATTGCCGTACCCAGTCATCTGTATCCCGACTTAACTGTTGCATCAAGTCAGCACTCAAATCCTCACGGGCTGCCAGCGCGCGCCTGACGGCCGGGCTAGTGTCTTGCACAAACACATCCAATTTATCTGCCGGATACGTCGGATTAGCTACCAGACCCGCACGTACCGCCGCATCTGAGTGTTGCCTGAATGCTTGCAATTGCCCCGGATTCAAGCGGCTATCTTTAGCCAGCTGGCGTAGCAGCAATATTTCATTCTCGTCTTCACCAGTGAGCGCAGAGATTGCTTGCAGCACTAGTGACAACGGACAGTTCTGATGCCCAAGCACTGCGGCTTTCACAAACATGTCGCCACGTGCGTAGATCGCTTGCAGCATGCCTGCATCTGCACTGCTATTAGCGATGATGTCGCGATCCAGTTGCTCAGGTTTTCGCGCCAAAAGCACTTGCAGCACTGTCGCATCTGCAGCCTGATTACGGCACACAGATTTCAGATGCTCATCATCTTCATCCACCACCGCTATCTGCCGTAGCAGTATCTCTGGCGCCTGCGGATGCTGCGAGATCAGCCCTATTAACGTTGCAGCCTGAGGCTGCTGGCTGTGCCGTATCAAGTCCTGTCCGCTTGTATTCGGATTACGCAGCAAACGCAGTTGCACCGACACATCCGTGTTATCACACATCGCCTGCAACACCGATGCTGGGGTGTGCTCCCAACGCGCCAGCAACAACACATCACGCCGTCTGGCAAACATCAGTGCTTCAAGCTGCGCCTTTAGCGAACTACCAGCTACCCGATGTACTGCTGCTGCGCAGTAGATATCACCCGTAGCCAGAGCCAACTCCGCCAATCTGTCGGCAGAGTTAGGCAATCTCACATCAGGCTGCTTCGGCATCGATGACGACACCGTCATCAAGCTCCAGACATTCATCAATCAGCTCTATCAGTTCACGCACCACAAACTTTCCTTCAAAACCGGAAGTCTTGAGGGCATCTTCAAACATGGTCAGGTCTTTCGGGCAGCTCACCACAAACACTTGCAAGCCCTCAATCGCGCCCGCCTCTTTCATGCGGTTCTGCGATGGTTTTTCGGTACCAACCGGATCAGGAATCCAGATACGCCCACCACCAGCACCACAGCA
>CAYXMC010000212.1:0-3619 GCA_964466095.1 uncultured Methylophilaceae bacterium
CCAGATATCAAAAAATTGTCGAATACGAAGGTGTTTCAAATCACCAGAACTACTCATTCGATAGGTAAAGCCTGGTAGGGCGCACTCGCTTGCAGTGCGCCGAATGAAAGTATATATCCTACAAGCCAATAACGGCGCGGCCTCTGGCCTGTCCGTATTTAACACTGCAAATTCCGGGCAAAAAAAACCAGCATGTTTAAAGATGCTGGTCTAATCGCCAAGGGATAAATGGCAACTAATCGGTACTACAGAATTTCAAATAGCGACAGCGATGTGGTCTTCACAAAGGATTTCTGCGCGGCTTCCAGTATTGTCTGCTGTTTGGCCAGTTCGGAGATGGCCTTGGTGTAATCCAGATCCTGCAAGTCAGAGAGATTTTGCTGATAGACAAGGTCAGCCGCGGTGCTGAATTCATTCAGCGTGTCTAGTTCTTTCAATTTACTGCCGACTGCAGAACGTGCAGTCAATACGGAGTCCAGCCCGGCTTGCAGGCTGCTGCTGGCGGTTTCCAGTCCTGCTGTCAGTGCTGTAGCGCTGGCTGCATCAGTCACCGGGGTTTGCAGTACATTCACCAGGTTGACCAGGGTCTCAAAGATGTCATTGCCATTTGCCTGAAATACATCAGCACCTGTTTCAGTGACTGCCATCAGCCTGCTCGGTGAAATCTGCAGTTCCTGCTTGTTGCTGTCACCGTTGTAGCTGGCGCCAGTGGCAGTGCGTGTGAATGGTGCTGTCTTTGTCTCGTAGCCTGAGAATAGATAATTGCCCACGCTGTCACGGGTATTCGCCAGACTTACCAGTTGATCCAGGCTGACCTGAAGTTCAGTGGCAATAGAGTTGCGATCAGAGTTGTTGAGCGTGCCATTGCCCGCACCTGCAATCAGAGATTGCATGCTAAGAATGAGGTCGCTGACGCCGGATAGTGCAGTCTCTGTGGAGCTAAGCTGGGTTTGTGCGATCTGGCGGTTGGCAACGAACTGGTTGTTGACGCTCTGCGCCTGACTGACAGCCAGTGCGCGGCTAGCAGCAATCGGGTCATCAGACGGGTTCAGGATGCGTTTGCCAGTAGATATCTGCGTTTGCAGCCTGGCTTGGCTTGCCTGCAAATCCATCATCTTGGAGGTGGCGGTGTTATAGACGGTATTGGTGCTGATTCTCATCTTGTTCTCCCTTATCTACCCAGCTGCAGCAAGGCATCGAACATCTGGCTGGCGATCTGCATCATCTTTGCGGCAGATTGATAAGCCTGCTGGTAGCGCAAGAGGTTGGTGGCTTCTTCATCAAGATTAACGCCGGATACTGACTGCTGTGCGGCAACTGCCTGATCCAGCATCTTCTCTTCTGCTGTGCCCATGACTTCCAGTTCATGAGTCTTGTTGCCGACATAGCTGACCACTTGGGCAAACGCACCTTCATAGGTGGTGCTGCCACCATACATGGTGCTGGTGGTACGCAAGCCTGCCAGCAGCAGACCATTGCGGTTATCGCCCGGTGCACTGCTGGTGGTGGCTGAGAAAGTGAATTCATCTCCCGCTTGAGGCACACCACCCATCGTGAAAGACATACCCGCTACCTTGACAGTGGCGCCAGCCGTAAACGGGATGGCGCTATCGGCAGGGTAATCCGTAGTTGTCGAACCTATGGTGACCTGAATCGGCTCACCACTGGGGAAGCCGCTGAGAGAGCTGCCGTCATAAGTGAGTGTGAATGGGCTGGCCAGCGGGCTGGCGGCATAGCTGCTGCTGATGCCAGTCAGGCTGAAATTGGCTGTACCGGTGTTGGTAGTCGCTGCAACATTGCTGACGGTGGGGGCACCAACAGCTATCTGGTTAACGCTATTGATTAAAACATCGAATTTGCCTGCAGCATTGAAGCCGGGCTTAATCAGATAGTCATCTCCTGCTGCGATCGTGCCGCTCGTAATGTCGATATTCATGCCATCAACTTCTACAGGCATGGTGGAATAAGTTCTTACCAGATCATCGCTCTTGCGCGTCAGAATGTAGTTTGTACCGTCGTATTGCAGCCGGTAATCGCTGGCAACAGTCTGGCCGATGTTGCTGATGTTGGCTACGATTTCTGCATCGCCATCATTATTGGCACTGGCATTGACCACTGGTGTTGTTTCGATAAAAAAGCTGGTGCCTGCAGTGCCGCTGCTGTCCATGCCAGCACGGTGCTGCGCATTAAAAGTCATGGAAACACTCATCGCGATGTGATTGAGCTCGGCCTGAATTTTATCCAGAGATTCGTTGCGGAATTCCAGCAGCCCACCCAAGCGTCCGCCCGGCAGGCTGTTCTCGCCTAGCATGGCAGGGCCATCTTTGGTCTGATAAGCAATCTCTACACGCGTACCGTCAGTAGGTGAGCGCTGAGTAGAAAGTGCATAAGTCTGCTTGCCGACAACCAGAGGTAAACCGTTGCCGATAAAGACGTTGTATTTGCCGCCGGATTCTTCAACAACCGTACTCTTGATTTCTTTGCTGAGGTCTATCAGCAGCTGGTCGCGTTGATCCATCAGATCGTTGGGTGGGTTCTCATTAGAACTCAGTGCTTTTTCGATGACTTCGTTCAGCTTGGCGATCTGCTTTGCATAAGAATTAATGACGTTGACACTGGTTTCTACTTCGCTGGTCAGTTCTTGAGAGATCTGCTTGAACTGCGAATCCAGGCTTTGAAAACGCTGTGCAAGGGATTCTGCGGAAGACAGCATGGCCTGTCTGGCAGCTACATCGCTGGGGCTGGAAGACAAGGTCTGCAAGCTGTTGAAGAAATCCTGAGTGACGACAGAAAGACCAGAAGAACTGTCAGCCAACAGGTTGTCGATACGCTTCATCTGTGTGCTGTAAGCGCTAATCTCACTGCTGGAGGATTGGCTGGCCATTACCTGGCGATTGTTCAGCTCGCTGAACATACGGACGACCGTATTCACCTGAGTACCCTGACCCAGGTAACCATAGCCAAAATTCTGTGCTTCAGCCGCGCCTTGAATCACTACCTGACGGGAATAGCCGGGAGTAGATGCATTAGCAATATTATGACCGGTGACACTAATCCCGATCTGGGCTGCGGTCAGCGCACTCTGACCGATGTTCAATATATTAGAACCCATGATGCGCTCTTTTACGTTTCATTGAGTTTATGACGGCAGCAAAAATCATTACTTTAGGATTCCACCACTTTTTTTATCACGCTGGCCAGCTTGCTGGCGTACTGTGGGTCTGTCGCATAGCCTGCACTCTGCATGGCATTGGCGTATCCATTGATATTGCCAAGGTTGGCCATGACATTTTCATAGCGCGGGTTATTGCTGATCAGCTTGGCAAAGTCTTTGAACGACTCTGCATAAGAGTCGTAAGCACGGAATTTTTCGATACGCTTTTGCTTAACGCCGTTGATATATTCAGTGGTGACGGCTTCAACTACTTTTCCATCCCAGTTGCCGGTGGCCTTGATGCCAAACAGATTGTGACTGTCGCTACCATCCAGTCCTTTGATCTCGCGCTTGCCCCAGCCAGTTTCCAGTGCAGCCTGACCCAGCATCAAGTGTGCGGGAACGCCGGTGGCTTGGCTGGCAGCTTCAGCATGGGCTGACATCTTGTTCTGAAAATCGCTGGCC
>CAYXMC010000213.1:0-3604 GCA_964466095.1 uncultured Methylophilaceae bacterium
CAAGTTCAAGTCAACGCCAAAACCGGCTGGACTTTTGCCAGCGCCATGCGTAGTTTTCTGCGCGCCGATCCGGATGTGATTATGGTTGGCGAAATGCGCGATCAGGAAACGACAAAAATCGGGATTGAAGCCTCGCTCACCGGACACTTGGTGATTTCCACCCTGCATACAAATACCGCCCCGGAAAGCGTGACCCGCTTGCTGGATCTGGGTATGGACCCTTTCAACTTTGCCGATGCGTTGTTATGCATACTGGCACAACGTCTGGCAAAAACATTGTGCAAAGACTGCAAGACTCCCTATCACCCCAAGCCATCCGAGCTTGAAGAACTGGCTATTGAGTATTGCGAAAGTTCTGGGCTGGACCATGCACAAATATTGAGTAACTGGCATGAAAGCCTGGGCAAAAAAATCGCTTTGTACAAAGCTAACGGCTGCCCTAGCTGCAACAACACTGGCTATCGCGGACGCATGGGTCTGCATGAACTGCTGGTTGTCACGCCAAAAATCAAGCGATTGATACACACACGTGCGCCTGTCAGCGAGCTGCTGCAAGAAGCCATCAGCAGTGGTATGCACACGCTGAAACAGGATGGCATACTCAAAGTGCTACAAGGCAATACCGATATTGCACAGGTAAGAGCTGTTTGCGTATGACTGGTACAAGCTTGAAGTTGCAAGCTTTTAAGTCACTAAAAAAATAATTCTTCTGAATCCTTTACTGGTATTGGTCCGTAGCCCGATCAAGGCTATGGAAGGGGATTTTTCAGGTTTACATAGCTGCAGCCTTGCTGTATTTTGCTCAGGGATTTTAGCTTAACCAATTACTAGAGCCCGTAGCTCTAAGAAACAACGGGCCATCAGAGATGTATACGCACACCACAGCCACCCAGCCCCTGCAAGGGAGCATGGCAAGCACCGAAATATTTAGTGATGCTAATCAGCGTCAGGCTTTATTGGATTTTGCGCTGAACAATGTGCGCGAAGCCGCATTTCTGATTGATTCACAAGCCAGATTTCACTATATCAATGCTCAGGCTTGCCGCGCTCTTGGCTACGAGCCGGAAGAACTACTCAGCATGCATGTCAATGATGTAGATCCAGACTATTCTATGGAGCATTGGCCTGAACACTGGGCACACCTGCGCGAAGCTGGTTCCATCACTTTTGAGACACGACATCGCAAAAAATCCGGTGAAATCTTCCCGGTTGAAGTCACTGCTAACTATTTCGAATACAACAATCAGAGCTTCAATCTGGCACTGGTACGCAATATCAGCGAACGCAAACAGAACGAAGCCCTGTTGCAACTGCGTGCCAAGGAGTTTCGCAGCCTGGCTGAAAACTCACCGGACAGCATTGCCCGTTACGATACAGATTTTCGCCGCGTCTACGTCAACCCGAAAATGCTGGCAGTCTTCAATTGCGAAGCATCTGACCTGCTGGGTAAAACACCCATGGAATTTCCAGGCGCGGAATACAGCGAGGAATTCCAGCGCCAGCTACAAACGACATTCCAAACCGGGGAGCAGGTGGACTTTGAGTTCCGTGTGTTAGAAAACACGCGTTGCATCCATATCCGCATGACCCCGGAGCATGACATTCATGGCAAGGTCACCCATGTGTTGGCTATAGGTCGCGATATCACGGAAATCGATCTTTACCGTAAGAAAATTCACCATCAGGCTTTTTTTGACACACTGACAGACCTGCCCAATCGCTCGATGCTGGCAGACCGGGTGCGTCAGACTATCGCGCAGGCTGCTGACAATTCCCAGCAGTTCGGCCTGATGTTTCTCGATCTTGACCATTTCAAGGAAATCAACGATACGCTGGGCCATGATATTGGCGACCAGCTTTTGCAGAAAACAGCCATCAGGCTACAGCACTGTATCCGCAGCTACGACACACTAGCACGCCTCGGCGGTGATGAGTTTGCCATCCTGCTACCTGAAGTGCGTGAGGAAAAAGACCTTGCCACTATTGCCAACAAGATGATCTTGGCCTTGTCAGAGCCGTTCAGCATCGAAGGCAAAGAACTGTATATCTCGGTCAGTATTGGAATCGCCATCTACCCGCAAGACAGTCACGAGATTGAGGCCTTATTCAAATATGCTGATACCGCGATGTATCACGCCAAACGTCGTGGTCGCAATACCTTCCAGTTTTACGAGGCCGAACTGACGCTACGCTCATCAGAGCGAATGGCGATGGAGTCCAGTCTGCGTAAAGCCAGAAAAAATAACGAGCTGCAACTCTATTTCCAGCCACAGATTGAGTTGGATAGCGGTCGCCTGACTGGCGCCGAAGCACTGCTGCGCTGGAACTGTGAACACAAGAAACTGGTATTGCCAAACAAGTTTATCCCGATCGCTGAAGAATCTGGCTTGATTATCGATATTGGTGAATGGGTCATCATCGAAGCCTGCAAAACCATTGCCCGCTGGAATAAAAACCGTGCCACGCCGCTAAAAATGGCAATCAACCTCTCTACACGGCAGTTTCTTCGCGATAACCTCGTGGATAACATCTGCCGCATCATTGAAGAAACAGGCTGTAAGCCAAACTGGCTGGAACTGGAAATCACAGAAAGCCTGCTGTTGGATGACTCGCACGCCATCACCTCCATGCTAAAGGAGCTAAATGATTACGGCATATCCATCGCAATTGATGACTTCGGCACCGGCTACTCAGCCCTCAGCTACCTGAGCCGCTTTCCTGTGCGGCAACTGAAAATCGACCGCTCTTTCATTCTTGGCATTCCAGACAACCCCAATAAATGTGAGTTGGTAAAAGCGATGCTTTCCATCGGCAATGCACTTAATCTGGAAGTGTTGGCAGAAGGTGTGGAAACCACGGAGCAGGAACAATTTCTCAAGCAACTTGGCTGCAAGCTTGGTCAGGGTTACCTCTTCGGCAAAGCCATGCCTGCCACTGAGTTCGAGAAGTTATTGCACCGCTGACGCCTCTCTTTTTTGCCAACAGGGTCGTTCCTCCCAATTAAAGCTTCCGTGTTTTCTCCCGTTATCTATCTTGAGATAGGTGGCATGGCCTGCGCTGCGCCAAAGTACATAAAACAATCGAATTGAAGAGTTGCTTATGATCCAGATGAAGCTAGACAGCGCATCGAATGTATCGGACAAACGAGTACTGGTAATCGAGGACATGGCAGCCATGCGCTCCCAGTTACAAGGCGCCTTGTCGTCTGTTGGCTTTCAGACCCTGCATGTCGTGTCATCAGTCAAGGATGGCTTACAGCGACTCGAGAACAGCAGCTACGACCTCATACTATGCGATTACTTCCTGCGCGATGGCACTACCGGCCAGCAGTTTCTGGAATATCTGCGTACACGTGACATATTGCAGCGGAATACGCTGTTCATCATGATCACTGCAGAAAACTCTTATGACAACGTGGTTTCGGCTGCTGAATGTCAGCCCGATGATTATCTACTGAGACCATTCAGCATCAACGATTTCATGTCCAGACTGAGCCGCTTGCTGGTAAAACAAGCAGCATTCAGCAAAATTGACGCGGCCTATGACAAAAAAAACTGGCATGGCGTAATCGCCGCTTGCAATGCATTGAGTGCAGCAAAAAGCC
>CAYXMC010000214.1:0-3599 GCA_964466095.1 uncultured Methylophilaceae bacterium
GGGGACACCCCAAAAATACCTATACGGGGTTGACTTCGCAGTCGGGTGGAAAAGGAGAGAATCATGAAGGGTGACAAGAAAATCATCGACATGCTCAATGGCCTGCTGGCTGGCGAGCTGGCAGCAACAGACCAATACCTGATTCATGGTGAAATGTATGCTGATCTGGGCTTGCATCATATTGCACAAAAAAGTCTGCATGAATCTGAACACGAACGTACCCACGCGCGTGCCATTATTCAGCGCATTTTGTTTCTGGAAGGCAAGCCGAACATGGAAAAGCGCACGCCTATTACTATCGGCAAGAGTGTGCCAGAGATGATAGAGGCGGATTTGGCCGTGGAGTATCACGTAGTGGGCGAGTTGAAGAAAGCGATCGCTACTTGCGAAAAAGCGCAAGATTACGTTACACGGGACATGCTCTTGACCCAGCTGGATGATACCGAGATGGATCATGCCTATTGGCTGGAGCAACAGCTTAATCTGATCAAGCTAGTTGGTCTCAATAACTATCTTCAAAGCCAGATGTCAGTCGGCGATGCCGCCTAGAAAGGAAAGTATATGAAAGGCGATAAGAAAGTTATCGATATCCTGAACAAGGTACTGAAAAACGAGTTGACCGCAATTAACCAGTATTTTCTGCATGCCCGCATGTTCCGTAAATGGGGCTTGGAAAAACTCAACGACTATCAGTACAAGCAATCCATCCGCGTCATGAAGGAAGCTGATGAAGTGATAGAGCGTATCCTTTTTCTGGATGGCCTGCCGAACCTGCAGAATTTGGGTAAGTTGCTGATAGGCGAAAACGTGGTGGAATCATTGCAGGGCGATCTCAAGTACGAAAAAGAGATTCAGCGTCCTTTATTGATTGAAGCAATTGCTACATGCGAGGAGCTACAAGATTACGTGAGCCGTGAATTATTGGAAGACCTACTTGAACATTGCGAGGGTGCAATCGACTGGCTGGAAACACAGCAAACCCTGATTAAAGAAGTTAGCCTGCCGAATTACCTGCACGCGCATATGGAACCAGAAGGCGATTAAAGCTGGATTCTGGTGAAAGAAAAAAGCCGCAATCACTGCGGCTTTTTTGTGAGCAAAATTTTTGAACTTTGCTTGACTTGCCCTCTCAAACAAATGATAATTGTTCTCACTAACATTTGTATTTGATTGATACGCAGGTAGATATGTACGTTTGTGTTTGTAATGCAGTGACTGAGCGCCAAATTTTTCAGGCAGCCAAAGCTGGCGCCAAAACCATGAAAGATCTGAAACGTGATCTGGGGGTGGGTGCTGAGTGCGGTCGCTGTGCTAGCTGCGCCAAAGCCTGCCTGCGTGAAGCGCATAGCGAAGATTCTCTGGCAACCAAAACTGGCTTTGCCGTTCCTGTTAGCCTGCAACTTTCTTACCTGTAACTTTACTTTCGGTCAGCATAGGCCGCCTCTCTAAACAGATTCAACTTTTACTAGGCTAATGCATGCAAGCGTGGGGACCAGTGCTTGAGGTCCTTCTCCGCCTGCTTGTATTCCGGGCATATGCTTTCTACTATCGCCCAAAAGCGTGCTGAGTGGTTCATTTCTTTCAGGTGCGCCAACTCATGGCAGATTACATAATTAATCAGATGTGGCGGCGCTTGTATCAGACGCCAGTTCAGGCGTATTTCCTGTTTTGAATTACAGCTGCCCCAGCGGCTGCGGGCGTTTGACAAGTATAGCTCTGGCGTTGGCACGCCGAGCTTGGTTGCCAGAATTTCCAGCCTACGACCAAAGTCAGTTAATGCCTGTTTTTTGTACCATTGCACAATCTTTTTAAGAACTGCTTCCCTGTCATCGCTTGAGGGGATGGCGATGGTCAATTGACCAGGCTGATATTCCGGTTGCCTGCTACGCGCATCTTGACGAACATTCAGTAGCAGGGGATTTCCAAGCATAAAAAGACTGCTGCCATCCTCTAGCTGCAGTGGTTCTACAGCATGTTGGCGCAGGCTTTCCAGTTTGCTGCGTATCCAATCTGCCTTGCTCAGCAAGATGGCTTCGAGTTGTTTCAGGCTAATTCGATTAGGTGCATGCACAACCAGGCCCTGTGGGCCTATCTTCATGCCTATGGTGCGGCGTGATCGGCGTTCCAACAGATAAGGAATATTGTCACCATCCGGAAGCGCCAGCAGGTATTCGGTCATTTTGCAGCAGCGGCTTTAGCAGATAGAGCCAGCATTTCGGTTTCTATCCATTCTTCCACCTGCTGGTTGAGAGCATCAGGTTTAACGCCCTTGGTGGGGATAGGCTTGCCTATACTGACAGTGATGACCCCTGGCTTTTTGATAAAAGAGTTCTTGCCCCAAAATTCGCCAGCATTCAGTGCTACTGGCAGCACATCGGTTTCGGTATGGCTTGCTAGCCAAGCTCCGCCGATATGGTATTTGCCGCGCTGGCCTGGTGGTATGCGTGTACCTTCTGGAAAGATCACCACAAAGAATCCCCTGGCCAGCCTGTCCTTGCCTTGGGCAACCATCTGTTTCAGGGCCTCGCGGCCTGCTGAGCGATTAATCGCAATAGGCGAGGTCATGGCCAGGCCCCAGCCGAAAAAGGGTAGCCACAAGAGTTCACGCTTCAACACCCACACCTGATCTGGGAATATTTTCTGGAAAGCCAGCGTTTCCCAAGCCGATTGGTGTTTGGCGAGAATAATGCAGGGTTTTGATGGGATATTCTCTGCACCGATAATGCGATAACTGATGCCGCAAGTCACACGCAGCCACCAGAGCATGGTCAGTGCCCAGTGCGAGATGACTTTATAGCGCTGATGTGCCGAGAGCGGCAGGCAAATGATTAAGGCCAGTAAAACAAAAATCGGGGTAAAAACCCACATGCCTACTGCATAAATGAAGGAACGCAAATAGACCATTAGTTCTGTTTGTCTTCTGCAATAATCTTTTGCACAGCTTCGGCCAGATCTTTGCAGACCCAGGTGCCTTCCGGCAAGCCGCCAGCCTCCAGTGTTTCCTGACCCTTGCCGGTTAATACCAGAATAGGTTGCGCGCCCAAGGCTGCACCAGCCACCAGATCGCGGAGTGAATCGCCAACACAAGGTACGCCTTCGATATCAATACCAAAACGGCTGCTAATCTCTTCTATCATGCCAGACCGCGGTTTGCGGCAATTGCACAGATGTTCGTTGGCATGTGGGCAATAGAACAGTGCATCGATGCGGCCGCCGAATTGCCCCAGTGAGCGGTGCATCTTGTCGTGGATGGCATTCAGGGTAGCCATATCATACAAGCCGCGGCTGATACCAGATTGATTGGTAGCAATCGCAACACGGTAACCGCTCTGGTTGAGCAAAGCGATGGCTTCAAGACTGCCGGGGATAGGCTGCCATTCATCAGGACTTTTGATGTAATGCGGGGAGTCGTAGTTGATGACTCCATCTCTATCCAGAATCACTAGCTTCATGAGATTAGCTCGCTAATTTTGACAAATCTGCCACGCGGTTCATGGCTTGATGCAGCGTGGCCAGCAGGCCAAGACGGTTGGCCTTGATCGCAGGGTCGTCGGCATTCACCATGACATTGTCGAAAAAGTCATCAACAGGCGCTTTCA
>CAYXMC010000215.1:0-3564 GCA_964466095.1 uncultured Methylophilaceae bacterium
CACAGCAATAAAACTCAACAGCGCAGCCGTCGAGACATAAAACCCGACATAGGCCAAACCGCCCGCATTCACCAATTGCTGGCTAAGGTAAGGGGCGAGTGAAGCCCCCAAAATGCCACCTAGTTGATAAGCCAGACCCGCCCCGCTGTAGCGCACGGCTACAGGAAACTGCTCCGGCAGATAAGCCCCCATCGGGGCAAAAGTCGCCCCCATCAGAAAAAGTGCCATGCAAAGAAATACCGTCACCTGCAACAAGGAGCCGCTTTCAAGTAACGGCGCCAGCGCAAAACCCAAACCCATTGCCAGTAGGCTACCGGTCAGCAGGACTGGCCGGCGGCCAACACGATCACTTAGATATGCAGCAATTGGCGTTGCCAGCGTCATGAACAGAATCGCTACACACAACATGCCGAGAAACTGCGGACGCGCAATCCCCAGCTTAGCAGTGCCATAACTCAGACAGAATACCGTTGCGGTATAGAAAAGGTTGTAGCACACCACCATCGCCAGCGCACCCAGCAGCACTGGCCGCAAATGATGCGCAAACAAAGGCTTGATAGGAGCCTTGTGGGTAGCTTGTTGTTGCAGGGCTTTTGCAAATGCCGGGGTCTCGGCCAGCTTGAAGCGTACATACAAACCTACCCCCACCAGCAAAGCACTGGCAATGAATGGCAAACGCCAACCCCAGTCCTTGAATGCCTCGTCGCTCATGAACAAACTCAGTCCAAGAAAGCTCAAGGTTGCCAACAGAAAACCAACCGATGGCCCAAGCTGAGGGAACATGCCATACCAGGCACGCTTGCCTGCCGGTGCATGCTCGGTAGCCAGCAACGCAGCACCACCCCACTCCCCACCCAAACCTACGCCCTGACCAAAGCGCAAAATACACAAGACCACCGCTGCCGAGGTTCCCCATGCGTCATAGCCGGGCAACAACCCTATCAACAACGTCGAAACGCCCATCACTAACAGCGAAGCTGCCAAAGTCACCTTGCGCCCCGCCTTGTCGCCAAAATGTCCAAACAAGGCAGCGCCTACTGGCCTCGCGATAAAGGCAATGCCAAAAGTGAGAAATGCATTCAGCGATTGCGCCGCCGGATCGCTGGCAGGAAAGAACACCTGCCCGATCACCAGCGCAGCAGCCATGGCATAGATATAGAAATCGTAGAACTCGATCGCCGTACCGATAAAGCTGGCAAAGGCGATTTGAATGGTAGATGGATTTTTATGGGTCATGGCCCATTGTAGCTTCAGCCATAACAATCGGAAAACATTGATTTAATTTCCATATAAAACAATTAAGCAGTTTTCTCGCATGGACTTTGCATATAAAATAGGCAGCTTTTCCACGATGCCTATGCGGTTATACATTTAATGCAAATCGGCCCATATAAACTGAAGAACAACTTGGTTGTCGCCCCCATGGCGGGTGTGACCGACCGTCCTTTCCGCATGCTTTGCAAAAAGCTGGGTGCAGGGCTGGCTGTTTCTGAGATGGTGACCTCAAACTCCCTGCTCTATGGCAGTGCAAAAACCTTGCGCCGGGCCAATCATCAGGGCGAGGTTGAGCCGATTTCTGTGCAGATTGCCGGAGCTGACCCGAAGATGATGGCAGAAGCTGCCAAGCATAACGTGGACAATGGTGCCCAGATTATTGACATCAACATGGGCTGCCCAGCCAAGAAGATTTGCAATGTGATGGCTGGCTCTGCCCTGCTGAAAGACGAACCTCTGGTTTCGCAGATATTGAAAGCTGTCGTTGGCGCTGTTGATGTGCCAGTGACGCTAAAGATTCGTACCGGCTGGGACAAAAACAACCGCAATGCGGTTGAGATAGCAAAAATGGCAGAAGGTATCGGCATACAGGCGTTGGCGATGCATGGCCGCACCCGTGCCTGTATGTATACCGGCAATGCTGAATATGACACGATTGCCGCCGTAAAGCAGGCCATCAAGATTCCGCTGATTGCCAATGGCGATATCACCACCCCGGAAAAAGCCAAATACGTGCTGGATTACACCAAGGCCGATGCCGTGATGATTGGTCGCGCCGCGCAGGGCCGCCCATGGATTTTCCGCGAGATCGAGCATTACCTGAACACCGGTGAGCACATGCCAGCACCGGAAGTGGCTGAAATTCGCGCTGTAATGCTGGAACACCTGCACGACCTCTATGACTTCTACGGTGAACTCACTGGCATGCGCGTGGCCCGCAAGCATATCTCCTGGTATACCAAAGGGCTGAAAGACTCGGCCAACTTCCGCCACCACATGAACCAGTTGCAGACTATTGATGAGCAACTGGCGGCGATAGAGACATTCTTTAACCATCTGGAACAGCAAGACACACGTTTACAATACGCTGCCGAGTTGCCAGAAGATTCTGATGAGGCGATGGCTGCTTGATGAATACTTGCGAACTGGGTGACAGCGTCAAACGTGCGCTGGAAGAATACTTCAAGGATCTTGACGGACAGCCGCCACACGCAGTGTATGACATGGTGCTGGCCTGCATTGAAAAACCGATGATCGAATATGTGCTGAATCGTGCTGGTGGCAATCAGAGCAAAGCAGCGGAGATTCTGGGCCTGAACCGCAACACTCTGCGTAAAAAAATGCAGCAGTATCATATCGAGTAGCGTATTCACGCTACCGATTCAACCCTTCCACTTTCAACTTTTAACCTGGTTTCCCAAACGACATCATGGCAGTTATCAAAAGAGCACTTATTAGCGTTTCAGACAAAACCGGCATTATCGAATTTGCCCGAGAACTTCACGGTTTTGGGGTAGAAATTCTTTCCACCGGCGGCACAGCCAAACTGTTCCGTGACAACAATATCCCGGCTGTAGAAGTCAGCGACTATACTGGCTTCCCTGAAATGCTGGATGGCCGAGTCAAAACGCTACATCCCAAGGTACATGGTGGCATCCTTGGCCGACGCGACCTGCCTGAACACGTTGCCGCCATGCAAGCGCAGGGTATCCCTAATATCGACATGGTAGTAGTCAACCTCTACCCGTTTGAAGCTACGGTGGCCAAAGCTGACTGTACGCTGGAAGACGCGATTGAGAACATCGATATCGGCGGCCCGGCCATGGTACGCTCTGCCGCCAAAAACTGGAAAGACGTGGCAGTTTTAACAGATGCGTCACAATATGCAGAAGTGGTAGCCGAGATGAAGAGCACCGGTGGTGCCACTAGTCAGGCCACACAATTTAAACTTTCCGTGGCGGCTTTCAACCGCATCAGCAATTATGATGGCGCCATCAGCGATTACCTGTCTTCCTTCAACAGCGATGGCACGCGCAACCCCTTCCCTAACCAGACAAACGGTCGTTTCGTCAAAGTACAAGATCTGCGTTATGGCGAGAACCCACACCAGCAGGCTGCTTTCTACCGCGACCTATATCCTGCGCCTGGTTCGCTGGTCACCGCAGAGCAACTGCAAGGCAAAGAGCTTTCCTACAACAACATCGCCGATGCTGATGCGGCCTGGGAATGCGTCAAGAGCTTTGATACTACTGCGTGCGTTATCGTCAAACATGCCAACCCTTGCGGCGT
>CAYXMC010000216.1:0-3543 GCA_964466095.1 uncultured Methylophilaceae bacterium
GATGCTGGCAAGCGGGTATGTACTGCAATATCCAGATTACCGCAGTGGCTATGCTACTTTATTGACTTGATGCATGGGTGCGTATCAAGTCCAGCAGAGCCATACAGTCACTTATTTGTGTAAATGGATTCATAAGCGTTGTGCGTAACCACAATACACCGTGAATCTCTACTTGCGTCAGGTGAAAGGCACCGCTTTCCACGATTGCCTTCCTGATGTCAGCCTGTTTTGAATTGCGTGCTTGCTGGGGCGTTTCCAGGCCCGTATGCCGGAAGCAGAGTATGTTGGTTTGAGGTGAAGTCAGCAGCTCAAAGTCCCGCTGTGATTCGATTAGCTTTGCAAATTCTCTGGCCTTGGCAAAAGCTTCATCCACCAGTGCCGCTATACCATTCAAACCATAAAGGCAGAAAGCCGCCCATAGCTTGAGCGCCATCATGCGCTTGGTACATTCCAGTGTGCGCGAGCTGATATTGAACTGCTCTGCTTCCTGTTTGCCACTGTTGAACAGATAGGAGGCGTCCTGCGCAAAAGCAGAGTGACTGGTCTGCGGGTCACGAAATATCACTGCCGACACCGTGGCGGGCATGTACAGAAGCTTGTGTCCATCCCAAACTACAGAGTCTGCTAGTTCTATGCCTTTGAGCAATGGGCGATATTCCTCAGAAAGCAAGGCGGAGGCGCCATGAGCACCGTCAACATGCATCCAAAGCTGATGCTTGCGGCAAAAAGTACCTATAGACTGCAATGGGTCTATGCTCCCAGTAGGTGTGCAACCAGCGGAAGCAACTACAGCGATGATGCGTTGCCCATTTTTTTTGCATAGGTCATAAGCGGATTCCAGTGCATCCATACTCATGCAACCTTGCGCATCAGTGGAAATCTTGATTACAGCCTGACTACCCAGCCCCATGATGCCGGCAGCCCGGGATATTGAGTAATGTGCATGCTCCGAGGCCAGTAAGCATAGGGCTGGTTGACCAGATAGGCCATGCTGCCAGACATCCCAGTTTGCACAATGTTGGCGGGCTGCCAGTAGGGCTGTCAGGTTTGCTTGCGCTCCCCCAGAAGTCAGCACACCTGCGCTAGTATTCCAGCCTATCAATTCGCTTAGCCACCGCAAAACCTGACGTTCCAGCATAGTAGCGCTGGGGCCGGTTTCATAAACAGCCATGGCTTGATTGGTTAAAGCGGCAACGAGATCACACAGGGCGGCGATAGGTAGGGGAGTTGCAACCTGATGACCAAGATTGCGTGGATGATGGATGGCCAAGTTGCCTGGCAATATTTGCTGCTCCAATTGCCGCATCAGGCCTTGCGTATCGAATACGGGGTCATGAGGCAGGTTGCTTCGCCATAAAAGGTCTTCGGTCAATGGTGGCTGCCAATCAAGCACTTTGCCTTTTCCTTGCAGGTTATCTGCAAGATCATTCGCCAGTAGCTCTATCAGTTGGTGTCCTGTGCTTCTGAAAGACTCCACATCAAACATGCTAGCAATTAAGGCTTGCCTGTCATTCATGTCCATGCCCGATTCCCGCTCCTGAACCAGCCTGTAATGCTCATGCGCTCTTTGCTGGCGGGTAAGACTTCGTGCCAGAACCTTGCTGAATCGAACAGTACCAGCCTGCCACCTAATGGAAAGATATCTAAATAGGGCTGCGGATTCTCGCCATCAAGATAAAGCCTGAGTTGACCGCCATCAGCCGCTTGCCAGTTCTGATTAAGGTAGAAAACTGCACTTATTTTGCGGTTAGTGGCACTCTGGAATTGATCCAGATGCTTCTGGTATCTGGCACCAACAGGATAGATCGCCAGATGGCACTCAAACTCAGAGAGACTGAGAAAGAACTCCTGATTGAATAAGGACTGCAATTTCGACATCCTATCTAGGTAGGCCTGTTGTTGCTTGCTACATGAGCTATCCTGCAACCAGTATGTGAAGTCACCGCGTATTTGTGTATGTGTCAGTTTTTGTTGGCTGATTCCTGCTTGTTTCATCAGGTTTTGCCGCCTGAGTGCCTGACATTCCAATACCAGTTCACTTACTGTGGATTGAGGCATGAATTCATCGATGACAACATAACCGGTGTCCGCGATTTGCTGCAGCGCTTGGGAATCAATGATGGATACAGACATGTCAGAATTATACCTGCTGGCTGCATTAGCTTTGATAACTTGTTTGCTTCCCATGTCGCAATGCGCTAGAATGCGCACCTCTTCAGGCGCGTAGCTCAGCTGGTTAGAGCACCACCTTGACATGGTGGGGGTCGTTGGTTCGAGTCCAATCGCGCCTACCAATTCTTTGGTATATGTCACTGAAAGCCGCTTTAATTAGCGGTTTTTTTGTTTATGGCGCCTGCTTTGTTGTTGCGCTAAGTGCTATATGCCAAAATTAGCGGCCAAAATTCTTGATAAATTAACTAGGTTGAAAGATTTCGATATGCCAGTTATTCGATTGCCAGATGGTTCGGAACGCAGCTTTGATGCTGCCGTCACCGTTGCGGATGTTGCTGCCAGTATTGGCGCAGGGCTTGCTCGTGCAGCCTTGGCAGGTAAGGTCAATGGCACTCTGGTAGATACGTCTTACTTGATTACCGACGATGCGGATCTGGCAATCGTAACAGACCGCGATGCTGAAGGCGTGGATATTATTCGTCACTCTACAGCTCACCTGTTAGCTTATGCAGTTAAAGAGCTATTCCCTGATGCTCAGGTGACTATAGGCCCCGTCATCGAAAACGGCTTTTATTACGATTTCTCTTACAAGCGCCCATTTACGATGGATGATCTTGCTGCAATTGAGAAGCGCATGGGAGAGCTGGCTAAACGGGACATTCCAGTGACGAGAAAAGTGCTGCCCAGAGACGAGGCGGTTGCTTACTTCAAGTCGATCAATGAACATTATAAAGCCGAGATCATTGCCTCAATTCCTGCTGGAGAGGATGTTTCGTTATATAGCGAAGGCGATTTCACTGATCTTTGCCGAGGCCCCCATGTGCCGTCTACCGGCAAGTTAAAAGCCTTTAAATTGATGAAGTTGGCAGGCGCTTACTGGCGCGGCGACTCCAATAACGAGATGCTGCAGCGTGTTTACGGTACTGCTTGGGCAAAGAAGGAAGACCTCGATGCTTACCTCCATATGCTGGAGGAGGCTGAGAAGCGTGATCATCGCAAACTGGGTAAGCAGCTGGATTTCTTCCATATGCAGGACGAGGCACCAGGTATGGTGTTTTGGCATCCACGTGGTTGGAGCATTTGGCAGGAAGTTGAACAGTACATGCGTAATATGTTCCGTGAATTTGGCTATCAGGAAGTGCGGACTCCGACAGTGATGGATAAAACCCTCTGGGAGAAATCCGGTCACTGGCAGAACTATCGTGACAACATGTTTACGACTTCCTCCGAAAACCGTGATTATGCGGTGAAGCCAATGAACTGCCCTGGACATATCCAGATTTTCAACAGCGGTTTACATAGCTATCGTGATTTGCCATTGCGCCTTGCGGAGTTCGGATCATGCCATCGTAATGAGCCCTCTGGTTCTTT